>JALEVQ010000123.1 GCA_022788205.1 Robinsoniella sp.
ATTCTGGCAGCAGAGACAAAAATAGCGACATGTAGCCAGGAAGTAAAAGAAGAGATCACAGTGCACATGATGATCACAAGAACGGAAGAAAACATAGAAGACTTTGACAAAGTCATGGAAAAAGTCAATGACAGGATGAAAGAAGAATTAAACCTTCAGCTAAAGATCGACTTTATGGGAACAGGGACAGATAGTCTTCTGGGATATCTCTCCGAGCATACAGATGCAGACTTGATTGTGGTGTCAGATGTCAAAGACCAAGTGGGCAAAAATATGTTGGTGCCTATCGATGACCTGTTAGCCGAGGAAGGAGAAGCAATCTGCGAGGTACTTCCGGAGGAGTGCCTGAATCTGGGAAAAGTGGAGGGGGTACAGTATGGAGTGCCTCTGAACAGGGATATGGCAGCTGCTTCTGGAGTGACAATGAGAAAGGATTTGGTGGAAAAGTATCAGATTGATCTTTCTCAGATCAAGACATGGGATGACTTCGAGGAAGTCCTTGAGATTGTGACAAAGGGAGAAGACATCTATGGCGTTGCAGCGGATACACTTTCGCCTTTTGATGGACTTGGAGGGCTTGGAGTTTTGATGAGTGGTGAGGAAGAGATGACTGTGGTGGATTACTATGAGACAGAGGAATTTCGAGACTGGATCAGCAGGATTGCTGACTGGAGAAAAAAAGGGTATCTGTATGACAAAGAAGAAGTGCGCTATAAGAAAATGAATGACAGACCGTTTCTGTATGAACTGATAAAAGAAGGAAAGCTGTTTTCCTATGTTGTGAAATATAAGCCGGGAATTGACGCCCAGGAGTCGAAATCGGCAGAGACAGAGCTGGTCAGTGTTATGTTGACGGAACCTGTGATGACGACCGATTCTGCTGCTTCGATGCAGTATGCCATCTATGCGGAGAGTCAGCATCCCAGAGAGGCTATGCAGGTTTTGAATTTTTTATATGAAGATCAGGGAGTAATCAATCTGCTCTGCTGGGGAATCGAGGGAGAGCACTATGAGAAGAATGAGGATGGAACGATCTCTTATCCGTCAGGAAAGGACGAAAGTGAGGTCGGCTATAAGTTTAATGTAAATTGGACGTTGCCCAATCCGTATCCTGCCTATGTGTGGGAGGGAGATTACCTTGACCTGGCAGACAGAATGTATGATTTTAATCAATCAGCAAAAAAATCACCTGCGCTGGGTTTTGTGTTTGACAACTCGAATGTCAGCACAGAATGTGAGACAGCAACAGAGGTGGTAGACATGTATGTGCCTGGCTTTTTGTGTGGCGCTTTTGATGTCGATCAGATGTTGCCGAGAATGATTCGTGAACTAAAAGAAAGCGGAATTGATCTGATCATCGAGGAGAAGCAAAGACAGCTCGATGAGTGGAAGAAAAATAAGTGAAAAGTTTCTGAAAAAAGAATTCCCCTGATCAGAGCAGATGTGCGGCGTTTGCTCTGGCAGGGGGATTTTATGCAAAAAAATCGTTGACGGGCATCTATAATTTGCAGAGTGAAAATGGAAAATAAGACTATTGCTCATATTTTTGTGAAAAATATGTGAAAAAACAGTGAAATCAATGTGAAATATGTATGAAAAGTATGCGAATTTTTGTTGAAAATAACCTGAAAAAATAAAAAATATCAATAATATGAGCATAAAATATATAAAATGTACAAAATATACGTGATTAAATAATAAATAATAGTGCAAAATAACGAAAAAATGAAAAAATAAGTCGGAAAAGTGAAAGAATTTTGAAGTGGAATCTGGTATGATAACTCTATTAAAAGAAGGAGGCAGAAATACAATATGAACAAAAATAAAAAAATTGCAAAAAAAGTATTGACAACTGTTCTTACAGCTTCAATGGTAATGACATCCGCAAGCAGCGTATTTGCAGCAGGCGTTGGAGCAGTCACGACAGATGAAGTGTCTGAGAGAGAAACACGGAATGCAGAATTATCTATGACAGCAGCTACACAGGGTATGGTATTGTTAGAGAACAAAGAGAATACGCTGCCAATTGCAAGCACTGGAAATATCGCTCTGTTCGGAGGAGGAGCCTACGGAACAATCAAAGGTGGAACAGGATCCGGTGATGTAAACCAGAGAGATGTAGTCAATGTAGTGGATGGACTGAAGAACGCAGGATACAACATTACATCAGAAGCTTGGATTAATGAGTACAAGGAAGCTTATGAGATAGCAGTAACACAGGTTACGGGTATGTTCGGAAAAGTAGAAATCTCTGACCAGGAGATCACAGACGAACAGCTTGAGGCTGCAAAGGCTGACACAGACACTGCAATCTATGTAATTGCCAGAAATTCAGGTGAAGGTGCAGACCGCACAGCGACAGAAGGCGACTATTATCTGACACAGATCGAAAAAGATAACATTCAGAAACTGGCTGATAACTTTGAAAAATGTATCGTTATTTTGAATGTAGGCGGTGTAATTGATACTGCTTTCGTGGATGAAATCGAAGGAATCGATGCGGTTCTTTTGATGTCTCAGGCAGGTATGCGCGGCGGCGATGCCCTTGTGAAAGTGTTAGACGGCGAAGTGACACCATCCGGTAAATTGACCGATACATGGCCAAAGAGATACGAGGATTATCCATCAGCAGAGACATTTGGATCAAATGATGGAAATGTAGTTCAGGAAGACTATACAGACGGTATTTATGTAGGATATCGTTATTTTGATACTTTTGGCGTAGAGCCAGCTTATGAGTTTGGATATGGATTGTCTTACACAAGCTTTGATATCGCAGTTGACAGTGTGACAGCTGACCAAGATACCGTAACTGTGACAGCAACCGTGACCAACACAGGCGATACGTATTCAGGAAAAGAAGTTGTAGAAGTTTACTTCTCCGCTCCTGATGGAGAGTTAGAGAAACCATACCAGGAACTCGCAGCATATGCAAAGACCGATGATCTTGCTCCTGGACAGAGCCAGACTTTAACGATCACTTACAAGACAACAGAAATGTCCTCTTATTCTGAGGAGAGAGCTGCATACATTCTGGAAGCAGGCGATTATATCGTACGTGTCGGAAACAGCTCTAGAAATACAGCAGTGGCAGGTATCATCAATCTGGATGAGACAGTTGTTACCGAGCAGCTGAGCCACCAGATGGAAGCAGACAAAGAGATGGCTGAGCTTTCAAAGGAAGGCGCAACTCCATATACATATGATACAGAGGCGGAGGAGATCGCAGCTGCAGCAGTGATTGAGCTGAAGGCAGCAGACATTCCGACAGTAGACAATGCTTCTCCATATGACGATGAGACTGTGACAGCATATGTATCTGACACGACAGAGACAGAATATCTGGCAGAGAATCTTCCATATGCGCCAGAGAGCAAATACAATGGAGCATATTCCGAAGAAGTGGTAACTTTAGAGGGAGACTTCAGTGGTGCTACTTTAAAAGATGTCTATGACGGAAAGATTACAATGGAAGAGTTTGTATCTGGATTAACAGTTTCTCAGATGGCAGATATTGTAATCGGAGGAAATAAACTTCCGAATGCATCGGGTCAGTCTGCAGGTGCAGCTTCCGAGAATGCTATGGATCTGGATGACGGAACTATGATCGGCGCACAGGCAAACGCAGTGTCTGGAGCAGCAGGAGAGACCGCTGGTATTTACATTGAATCCAAGAAGATTCCAAATATTGTACTGGCAGATGGACCTGCAGGACTTCGTCTGACACAGCAAGAAGAGGTTGATGGAACGACATATTATCAGTTCTGTACAGCATGGCCGATCGGAACAATGCTGGCTCAGACATGGGATACCGATGTCATCGAAGAAGTTGGAGCAGCAATCGGCGAAGAGATGAAAGAATTCGGAATTACCCTGTGGCTTGCACCAGGTATGAATATCCACAGAAATCCACTGTGCGGACGTAACTTTGAGTATTTCTCAGAGGATCCATATGTCACAGGTACAGTAGCAATCGCTGAGACAACTGGTATCCAGTCAAATCCTGGTGTCGGTGTTACCCTGAAACATTATGCAGGAAACAACCAGGAAGATAACAGAAATGCAGTAAACAACACAATCAACGAGAGAACATTGCGTGAAATCTACCTGAAAGGTTTCGAGATGGCCGTTAAGGGTGCACAGCCAATGGCAATCATGACTTCCTACAACCTGAACAACGGTGTACCTGCAGCAGATGATTACGATCTGTGTACAGATCTGCCACGCGGAGAGTGGGGATTCGATGGACTGATCATGACCGACTGGGGCGGCGGACAGTCTACACCATCCATCTCTATGCATGCAGGAAATGATCTGATCATGCCAGGAAGCTCTGTAGAAGACATCACAGTCAGAGGACTCTCAGATGAAGAACCAGTCTTCGCAGAAGATGATATCTATCCAACAGTAACCGTTTCTCAGGGAAGATTTGGATTGTCAGCTTCCACCGCATGGGGTGAATTTGTTCTCTCAGCAGATGGAACAATCGCAATTGAGAAAACCGTAAGTACAGATGCTTACAATGCAGCTGTTCGCCCAGCAGTCGTAGACGGAGCAGAGGGAGAAGTAGCTGTTGCTGATCTGATTGCAGCAATCGGTGATGCAGCAACCGTGACAGACAACGGTGATGGCACGACAACAATCGTCTACACAGGAGATTACAAGCAGAACAATATCACTCTGGGTGATCTTCAGAAATCTACCATCGACATCTTGAATGTTGTCATGGCATCAAATCAGTTTGCAAATCTGTTTGATGATGTAGAATCTGTCTCCTATACACAGGATCGCGCAGAAGAACTGGTTGTTTATTCTACAGTAGAAAAAGCAGAAGTAAAATAAGAGAAAGAGATATTTATGATCGCATTCGACATTGACCCCTCTTTTTCAAATGGAGAATGTGTTTGTAAATAAAAAGTAAGGCGAAATCTATAATTTGGTCTTATCAAAAAAGTTCTTGCCATGATTATTCCATGGCAAGAACTTTTTGCTGAAAAAACAGAATAAACGCATGAATGAAAATGACTGATTATTTTTGATAAAAGATATACGAAGTTGCTAACGTGTTTTTTTATAATTGGCATTCTTTTACAAGGAAAATAGTGTATACTATACTTGGAAATGAAACAGGAGTACTAC
>JALEVQ010000054.1 GCA_022788205.1 Robinsoniella sp.
AGGTAGATAGGTTAGAGGTGGAAGTACAGTAATGTATGGAGCTGACTAATACTAATAGGTCGAAAGCTTAACCATAAGGTTGGTAGAAATGGTTAAGAGAACGGATGGAGAAGACAAAGTCGAAGTTGAGAAGAAGAGAAACAGATCTGTGTGTAGTTTTGAAGGTATAGAATAGAACCGTTGTGCGAAATCGGCACAGCGGTTTTTTTGAACTCAGGCGTATTTTCAGTTCCCCCTGCGAAAATCAGCGCTATGCTTTTGCGCAGGGGACATGGAAATACGCCATTCGTTGTTATGATAGTTTTTTGAAATTCTAGAAATATTCAGAGATATCTCCGAACTTCCCCGACCGTCATTCCAGTTTGCTTCTTAAAAACTTTATAAAAGTAAGTCGTGTTGAGATAACCGACCTCCTCACCGATTTCTCGGATTGTTTTTTTGGGGTCGCGCAGCAGCTTCAGAGCTTCTGAGATGCGTATCTCCGTCAAGATTTCAACAAATGTTTTGCTCAACTCTTGCTTTAGGAGACGGCTCAAGTAAAAAGGACTGATCGAGACAAGCTGTGCGATATCTTCCAGAGAAATATTCTGGCGGTACATTTTTTTGATATAGAGCAATGCCTTGATGACGTACGCTCCCGATTTATTGGCAGGATTTAGAACACAGTCATTTAAGTGCGTGACAGCAAGACACAGTTTTTCGCTCAGCTCATCGCATGTAGTGCACAACAAAAATTCTCTCCAGGAAAGTTGAAGATGGCTTTCTACATAGAGGGAAGAAGACAGACGGCATGACATCTGCTCGTACAGATAAAGTAAAAAATAAGCAGTATATACCTGTAACGGCACGAGCGGAATTTCCTGTGCAGCAGCATTTTGAAATAAAGTATGGATCATCGCACAACATTCATCTGTCTGACCTGCCAGGATCAGATTTGCAAGCTGATCTTTGTATTCCAGAAAAATATTGTGAAAGCGTGTGGAGGCGGGGTATTCAAAAAAATAAGTTCCCGGAGACTGTTTTCCGAGGAGAATACTGTTGCTTTCTTTGAGTGCATCCGGCAGTTCTTCCAGTGTAAATTTCCAGCTGCTGACTCCGAAGAGCAATGGCTCTTTTAAAATCTGGAACAGATTCTTTGTCCACTGCTGATAATTGCTTTCACCGATACCTTGTCCAGGAATGACATACAAGATGAGATCCTGGCGATATAATTTCCCAAGACAGAGGCATACCTGGTTGACAGCATCTAAGATCTGCGTTTTTTTCTGATGATTCCAGACAGAAGTGGCGGATCCCGGAAAACGGACAGTGACCAGAAATCCACCGTAGTACTCTTGGGAAAGTGAGTGCAGGAAGAGGTCGGAAGTGTGCTGATCGATCACTCCGAGTAAGATCGAGGACATCAAATCGTTCTCAACGAGCCGGTTCACCTCGCCTGTCAGCTGATGGATCGTTTCTTCCGAAGTCTGTTTTTGGCGTTCCTGATCAAGTGTATCAAAAATTTTTTTCATAGTCTCAATGAAGACAGGCTTCTGAATAGGCTTGACAATGTAGTCAAAAGCGTTCAGCGCAAGTGCCCTTTTGGCATATTCGAATTCACTGTAAGCAGAGTGGATAATAATTTTCATCTCAGGATTGCGTGCACGAATCATGTCGAGCGCATCGAGCCCGCTTAAACCAGGCATGTTGATGTCAACGAGGACAATGTCAGGATGATTTTGTCTGACACTGCTGACAAAATCTACGCCGTTTGAGACGCTGGGAAGAATCTGAATGTTTGTAAAAGTATTTTTCAGCAGCAGCTCCAGTGCGGTGCACTCAATCGGCTCATCGTCTGCAATGAGAATAAGGTAATTATTCATAACAATCCTCCAATCTTATTAAGTCTATTGCTCTACTTCACTGTCTCTGTCAGAAAGAGAGCAGGGGATAAAAATAGTAACTTCTGTCTCGACATTTGGAACACTTCGGATTTCCATGGTTGCTTTTCCGTAAAAGAAGATATGAAGCCTTGTATAAACGTTGGAAAGTCCTATTTTTTGCTCCGCATTTGACGGTTCTTTCATATCTGCACATACTTTTTCAAGCTGCTCTTTCTCCATACCTATTCCGTTGTCAATGACCCGTATAATACCGAGATTACGTGAATCATCGTATTCTGTTCGAATAATGACAAACGCATTTTTCAGATACATGCCGATTCCGTGGGTGATCGCATTTTCCACAAGAGGCTGGAGAATCAGAGATGGAACTTTGATGTGGTGGAAGGACTCATCCAGATCAAAGGTAAAGCGGATACGTCCGCCAAAACGCTGCTCCTGCAAAGAAACATAGATTCCAAGAATCTCGATCTCCTTTGAGAGAGGAACGGCTCGGGATGCAAAATCGAGGGTGTAGCGCAGAAGAGCCGCGGTGGAATCTAAAAGAAGCGATGTTTTGTCAGCCCCCTCCACGTAGGCAGTCTGTGAGATCATATTCAGGGTATTGAATAAAAAATGAGGGTTGATCTGCATCTGAAGTGCCTTTAGTTCACTGGAACGAAGAAGATTTGTGATCTGCAGATTTTCGACTTCTTTTTGATGGAGTTTGATGGTCGCATCGGCATTGGCACGGATCTGCTTGAATTGCTCCTGAATCGTCTGAAGCATCGTGTTGAAAACTGTGACGAGAACATTCATCTCAGGATTCGATGCAGAGCTCAAGTGAACTTGTTGGTATTCGGTCAGTTTTTGGACGCTGAAATCACGGATCGAGGAAGTCAGCTCGCGGATCGGATCGGTGATGATGTGAGAAAGCATGACGGAATATGCAAACTCTCCGATCAGCATAAAAATCAAAATCAAAATGACAGTAGTGATAAAAACACGGTGTGTTGCTTTCTGATGATCCATCATGACACGGGCAAATTCCAGAATCTGAGAGTAGAGACCGCGAAATTCTGCATTGATAGAGTGATAAATCTCCTGCGCCTCATAGTAAGACTGATTGATTTGGGTGATCCAGGAGGAGTCATCGGTATCTGAGAAGGAATGCTGACGGTGTACGATAATAGATTCTGCACAGCGTGTATAATTTTCCAGCATCAGAGCGACATCCTGGATGTCTCTCTGGTAGATGGTACTAATCTCTAAATTCACAAGAAACGCCATGGAGTCATTTAATTTGCTGAGATGTTCCTTGATGGACAAATCGAGAGAATCATTCGCACCCGAGGAATAGGTATGGACATCAGACTGGAGCTCTTCAAATTCAAGATAAAAAGAGTTCAGCTCCAGCTGCTGTCTGCTGGACTGCTCATAGCGTGTCTCTGAGGCGATACAGAAGAGAATGGTGATGGAAGTCAGAGCAAACGCAAAAAAGAGATTCTGACTGAAAAATTTCTTTAGTTTTCCTTCTGTGGTGTCTGAAGAATGTTTCCATTGTAAATATGCCATGTTACTCCCTCACTTTCATATTTTTGTACGGTGTCAAAATTATCCTTTCGGATACTGAAGCTGTCTGTGTAGATGATGTCAGACTCAGGCAAAATGCCATTGCAATAATCATTTAACACTTTCACAGCAAGCTCTCCCATCTTGTCGGACTGCTGCACAATCGTGGAAAAATATCGACCAGACTCCACATAGTGCAGGGTGTCTTCCATTTTATCAAATGCCACCACCTTGATATCGTTGTAGTCAGATCCCATAGAATCCAAGATTTTTCCAACAATAGAAGAGGAATAGCCTTCTGCGCAGAAAATAGCGTTGATCGTTGGATTCTCTTTCAGAGTGTGCGGCAGCATTTCGTTGAGGAAAAGAAGGCTGGAGTGTGCCTCCAAAACAGTCTCAACACTGCAGCCGGGATGGCGGGCGAGTTCTTCCTCAAAACCGCGCAGCCGTTCCGACTGGTTGTCACTGGAGAGAGAGGAGAGGATGACTGCAACGTGGAGAGGCTCAGACACATCGGAAGTCATATCCTCACCCGCAAGCTGACCTGCCTTGTAATTGTCGGTGCCGATATAGCAGATCCGGTTAATCTCGGAGGAGTCGGTGTCGATCAGCACAACCGGGATCTCACATTCACATGCAGCTTTTAGGGCGTTGACGATCTGTTCCTGGTGGCTGCCGACGGTGATGATGCCATCAACATCAGAATGGATCGAGGAGGTGATGGCGGATGCCATGTCCTGTTCTGTATATTGAGTAAGACCAATAAATTTGGTGTTTGTGTGTTGGAGCAAATCTTCTGTTTTCATTCCATATGCGGCACTGCCCCAGTATCCTTCGTTGGCGATCGAACTGACAAAAGTAAAACGCCTGTCATAGGAGCCTGTCAGAAGGGCATGGGAAAAAAAATGCTGTTGAAACACAAAAATGAGAAAGCAAGCGGCGGTCATGACGCAAAGCGAAAAAGAAAATACCGATAATTTTTTCATAAATAAACTCCTTTCGGATTCGAGGTTTCTAGAACACTATTTTACCATTTTTTATCTCTGTTTGAAAGATCATTGCAAATATTGGCAAAATAGCAAGATTTGACATTTATTTTGTCAAACGAGTACAAGGCGGGGCAAAAACTTGGAGATTACAGGAAAAAGAGAAAGAGGTATAATGAAGACACCAAAAAGATGTGAGAACAAAAAACAGGAGGGTAAAGAAAATGAAGAGAAAAATTGCAGCTATGCTTGTGATGGCGATGGCGCTGTCAGCAACAAGTGTCCCAATGACTTTCGCAGCAGAGACGACAGCAGAGGCATCGGAGAGCGCATTCCATGCTGACGTGGTACAGCACATCAAGAATGGAGACATCAAGGGAAGTCTGGTAAACGAGGACAAGACTTTGCTGTGGACAGGTGTTCCATATGCAGCAGCTCCAGTCGGAGAGCTGAGATGGAAAGCACCACAGGATCATGAGGACTGGGAAGGTGTTTTTGATGCGACACAGGATGGAAACCTTGGCGTTCAGGTTTCAGGGGGAAATGTGATCGGAGATGAAGATTGCCTGAACATGGATATCTATCGTCCAAATACAGATGATACGAATCTGCCAGTTTTGGTCTATATTCACGGTGGCAACAACCAGACCGGAACAAGCAAAGAGATTCCTTTTGAGAAACTTGCTGCAAACGCAAACTGTGTGGTGGTTTGCCTGAATTACCGTCTGGGATGTCTTGGATTCAACAGCCTGCCGGCACTGAAGACAGGAGATGACCTGGAGAATTCTGGAAACTTTACGCTGTTAGACTTTGCAAAAGCACTTGACTGGATCGCAGAGAATGGAGAGGCTCTTGGAGCAAACCCACAGAATATCACAATCTCTGGATTCTCAGCAGGTGGACGTGACGTCATGGCAATGCTGATTTCTCCGATTTTTGAAGGTAAATTCCAGAAAGCAATCTCTTTCAGCGGTGGTATGACAGTGGCAGATGTAGAAGACAGCCAGAAAGTGACAGCAAGAGCAATCGCTCCGCTTGTAGTGGAAGACGGCGTAAAAGAAAATGAGGAAGACGCAATCGCATGGCTGCTCTCAGACGACGAGGCAGACAAAGAGGAAGTCAGAACATATCTGTACGGAGTGGAGGCTGGACGTCTGGCAGGTATCATGACAAATGCAGGTATCCGCATGAGCGTATTCCCACATCTGTTCGCAGACGGTGTCGTACTTCCGGAAGAGGGATTTGAGACAACCGAGTATAATGATGTGCCATTGATCATGCTGACTGGTTCTTCTGAGTTCTCGATCTTTGCACTGGGCGATAAATATTTCGCGGATGCAGGTGATCTGGTAGATGGAGAGAGAAGTGCAGAGTATAAGTTCGCCATGAATTATGGAAGTGAACTGTATGGATTGTTCAATGCAGAAGAATCCGCAGTGAAGATGGTTGACAAATATGATGCTCCGATCTATACATGTGACATCGACTTTGGAACAGACGAAGAAATCGTAGGAAAACAGCAGGCAAACTTAATCGGTGCTTCTCACGGTGTATTCATCCCATTCCTGTCAGGAATCGCAGCAGGATCCGCAGCAGGAGACGGAAGCGCATATGAGTACGCAGGACCAAAGGAGCTGACAGAGAAATTCCAGAGCTATATCTCGAACTTCCTGTGGACAGGAGATCCAAACGGAGAAGGACTTGAGACATGGAAAGCATGGACAGGCGCAGAAGAGGGTCCATCTCAGTTACTGCTCGACGCAGACAAAGAGAAAGCAATCATCACAATGTCAACAGACCGCGTTTCTTACGATGAGATTCTCGACCGCATGGAAGCAGATGATACGATCTCTGAGGAAGCTAAGAGTCAGATCATCTCAGAAGTGTTGAACGGAAGATGGTTCAGCGCAGGTCTGGATGAGAGATTCGGAAACAGAAATCTCTGGGAGTAAAAGAGAGCCTGGACAAGGCAAGAACTAAAACAAAAAGTAAAAAATAGAGAAAGTTGCCCCGGAATCGCACAGTCATGAGCGATTCTGGGGCAATTTTTGCTTTTTTTCTCCGGAAAGATGGAAGGAAAAGGGAAATTTAATAAAATTATAAAGAATGAACAAAAGATATGTAATATCTATGAAGTATTATAAACTATTACTGAATTAAGCAGGGGAGATGATATAGTGAGAAAGAAGAAAAACAGATATCTGATCGCAGGACTGTGTGCCTTGATACTTTGTGCTGGGGACAAAGCGGAGGCATCAGAGACAAAAAAGATTGAAGAAGGGGTTGCATATCTTGAACGTCTCGAGGAAAAAGATACCACGGTGATTGAAGCGCAGATCAAGGAGATCAAAAAGAAAGAACGGCAGCAGGCATTGGAAAATGGGGAGCTCTCTGTCTGGGATCAGTTTTATGACTCTGTCATTATGGGAGATTCCAGAACCGTGGGGCTGATAGAATACGAATTGATGGATTCTTCGCGGGTCATTGCAGGTCCAGGGGATCGCATCGATTCGATTCTGGAGCATTTGGAGGAGATCGTGACGATGAATCCCGAAAATCTTTTCCTGTCATATGGATTAAATGACGCGATGGGATTTTATGCAGAGCCGTCGGATTTTATAGATAAATACAGCACGATTTTAAGACAGGTAAAGGAAAGGCTGCCAGATGTCCATATTTATATCAACTCGATCTTGCCAGTGCAGGATTTTGCATTGTATGAGAACGAAGGGTTCAGCGAGATTGGAAGTTACAATGAGGCACTGAGGGAATTTTGCGGGAAAAATGGATATGGTTTTATTGACAATTCTCAGGTGGTGGCAGAGCATTGGGATCTCTATGAGGATGATGGAATCCATCTGAGGAAGGATTTTTATGAGTACTGGCTGATGAATATGATAAATGGAGTGGAAGTCGAATGATAAAAATTATGCGGGGATTGAAATATATCTGCGTGGTGGCACTTGTCTTTTTTATAGGAAAGATGCTTTACGGTGAGGCGAGCAGCAAAGCATTGATTGACACAGTGGAGGAGGCTGTCGTCTCAAGCATGGATGTCTCTGGCATGGAAAAAGCGAACAACCGGATGGTGAAGAGGCTGTATGGGCTGAATGCGAATGATTATGAGGGGGTTTGCCTCTATATCTCCAGCTTTAACATGAATGTGGAGGAAATTTTGATTGTAAAGCTGAAAGATAAGAGTCAGGGCAAAACCGTGGAGGCAGCAGCCGAAAACAGGAGATCGACACAGCTGACAAATTTTGATGGGTACGGTGTAGAACAGTGTAAGCTGCTCAACGATTCCATCTTGGATGTCAGGGGAAATTATGTGCTGTTTGTAGTGTCAGCGGATGCAAAACAGGCAGAGAAAGCATTTCTGAAAAGCTTATAGTACACGCAGAAAGGAACACGACAGATGATATTCAGTAGCATTTTTTTTCTATATGTATTTTTGCCAATCACACTATTGCTGTATTTCCTGACGCCGAGACAAGGAAAAAATTTCATTTTGTTGATTGTGAGTCTGATTTTTTATGCATGGGGAGAGCCAGTCTATATTGTTTTGATGCTTTTCAGCATTCTCTTTAATTATTTGACGGGAATCGAGATTGAAGCCTACCATGAGGAATGGGAGGAAGAAAAGGCAAAGTTTTGTTTCTGGTTTGCGGTTGCGGTAAATTTAGGACTTTTAGGATTTTTTAAGTATTATGGATTTTTCTTAGAGAATCTCAATGCGATCTTGCCTTTCCAGATTCCATATAAAGAGCTGCCGCTTCCGATCGGTATCTCGTTTTATACCTTTCAGACGCTGTCCTATGTGATCGATGTGTATCTTGAGAAGGTAGAAGCGCAGAAAAATCCGATCTCTTTTGGACTGTATGTGGCGATGTTTCCACAGTTGATTGCAGGACCGATTGTACAGTATTCTGATATCGAAAAACAGCTGAAAAAGAGAAAGGTTTCTCTGCTGAAATTTGGAGAGGGAACCACCTGGTTTCTGCGCGGTCTGGGCAAGAAAGTACTCCTGGCAAATAATATCGGTATGGCTTTCGATGCGATCGCGGCGATCCCGGCAGATGAGCGATCCGTCGTGTGTGCATGGATCGGATGCCTCGCCTACACGATGCAGATTTATTACGATTTCAGCGGATATTCGGACATGGCGATCGGGCTTGGAAAGATGTTTGGGTTTGAATTTCTGAAAAACTTTGACTATCCCTATACGTCGAAGAGCATCACGGAGTTCTGGAGAAGATGGCATATTTCTCTGGGATCGTGGTTCCGCGAATATGTCTATATTCCGCTGGGAGGAAACAGAGTCAGCACGCTAAAATGTATCCGAAATATTTTCGTGGTGTGGATCTTGACCGGATTCTGGCACGGGGCAGCATGGAATTTTATTGTCTGGGGACTGTATTATGGAGTCTTACTGTTGATCGAAAAATATATCCTAAAAAATTTCCTGGAGAAACTGTCAGGTTTCCTCAAACATTTTTATACCATGTTTTTGGTCATGATAGGATGGGTCTTTTTCTTTTCAGGGTCTCTGGGAGAGGCATGGTCCTATCTCGGGACCATGTTTGGAAAGAGCGCAGCGCCATTTTTCGACGCGACGGCGCGCTATTATCTGAAAAGCAATCTGTGGATTCTGCTGGCTGCCATTGTGTGTGCAACACCGGTGGCTTATCGGTGGTTCCGCTCGTTTGCTTTCTCCAAGGGAAAACATAAGGTTGGCATTTCGGTTCTTCTCTACGGGGCAGTGTTACTCTTGTCCACAGCATATCTGGTCAATGCAACCTATAATCCGTTTTTATACTTTAGATTTTAGGAAGATTCTGGCAAAAACATAGGAAGAACAAGACAGAAAAGGGAGAAATTAAAGAAGGGCGAATATGGGAAATACACAGAGAATCTATACAGGGCGAGAGCGAGACAGAAGCACAGCGCCGGTAAAAAAGAGTACAACAAGACAAAGCACAGGGGCAAAGAGTGCTCCCAAAAAGAGCGCAGGTGCAGCCGGGACAGCGCGAAGAACGAATGATAAAAATATGAGATATGCGCAGCGCAAGGAGAGAAGGAGAAAAAGAATCCGTGCCAGGATGAGAAAGCAGTATCTGTTGTCAGCCTTGCTTTTGATTGTATCTCTTACAGTGGTGGTGGCTGCCAACGGGATAAAAAAGGATACCGATTTTTCACCGACAGAGAACAGGATGCTGGCACAAAAACCGGAGATGAGCTGGGAGGAGATGAAAGACGGCAGCTTTATGAGCGACTATGAGTCGTATGTCTCGGATCAGTTTATCGGTCGTGACTGGTGGATCAGCTTAAAGCTGTTCTCCGACCGCCTGTTGGGAAAAAAGGAGTCGAACGGGGTGTATCTTGGTCAAGAGCAGTATCTGATGGAGGTTTTGAGCACGCCGGATGAGGTGAATGTGGAGCGAAATTTGGAGGCAATCCGAAATTTCAGGCAAAAGCATTCGGATTTGAACTTTTTCTTTGCTATGATTCCAAATGCGGCATATATCTTGACGGATTATATGCCAAAGGACGCGCCGGTGCGCGATCAGGCAGAGGATATGAGAGAGATAAAGGAAAATCTGGGAGAGGGGATTGTCTTTCTTGATGTGACGGATACGCTCCGCGCGCATCAGGCAGATGGAATCTATTATAAGACCGATCACCACTGGACGAGCCGCGGCGCATATGAGGCGTTTGCCGCGATGAGTGACGCTTTGCTGATCGAAAATCCTGCGACGGAGTATGAGATCTATCCGGTGACCGATCAGTTTTCAGGAACCCTTGCCTCGAAGAGTGGATATCGAAAGGCGACGGATACGATTGAGATCTATGTTCCAGTGGGAGTGACGAACGATTATGTCGTGTACTACCCAGATGAGCAGAAAAAGACGGCATCTCTGTATGACAGAGCAAGTCTCGATCAGAAAGATCAATATGAAGTATTTTTTGGAGGAAATCACGCACTCGTGGACATCACAACCACATGCACAGAGGATCGATGCCTTTTGCTGTTTAAAGATTCCTATGCCAACTCTTTTGTGCAGTTTTTGACGCCGTATTTTCGGGAGATTGTGATGGTAGATCCGCGCTATTATTATGAAGATATCGAGAAGATCATCAGCAGCAAAGGTGTGACCGATGTTCTGTTTTTGTACAATGCGAATACTTTCCTCGAGGACAATTCTCTGGCGGATGTCTTAGGGAGCGAGTCCTGATTGCAGCTGTGATGGGTAAATGGTATGAAAGAAAGGAAAAAGGAACATGATAGAGACGATAAAAGAAAAGATACAGGAAGCAGATTTTGTGCTGGTCGGAGTGGGACAGGAGATGGCATGGAAGGAAGCGGGCGTGTTTTCAGGGGAGGAAGAGTGGTTAAACGATTACAAGATGGCGGCGGACGTAAACGAAGTGCCGCAGAGCGATCCGATCCTGAGCGCCTACGAGAAACTGGCACAGTTGCTGAAAGGGAAGATCTATTTTGTGGTCACGATGAATGCGGATGATCTGATTTATCGCTCTTCACTGAACAGAGAGCAGATTGTCGCACCGTGCGGAAGTATCCATCGACTTCAGTGTGAGGAACATGTCTTTGACGGAAGCAACGAGATAGAGAGAATCCGGAAAGCATTAGAAGAGGGAACAGCGCCGGAGAAGATCCAAAAGCCACATTGCCCGATCTGCCAGAAAGAAGCGATGATGAATACCGTCAAGACACCGGGCTATCTGGAAGAGGGATATCTGCCTGACTGGGAGCGATATCGCAAATGGCTGTCCTGCACATTGAATAAAAAGCTTTGTATTTTGGAGCTGGGAGTGGGATTTCAATACCCTTCCGTGATTCGATGGCCGTTTGAGAAGACTGCGTTCCTCAACCAGAAGGCTTCTCTTGTGCGGGTGAACAGTAAATTTTTCCAGATCTCGGAGGAGCTGAAAGGAAAGGCGATCTCGATCGCAGAAAATCCGGTGGATCTCTTAAATGAACAGGAAAATGGAAAGGTGGAGGAAAAAGATGATCGCAATCATTGACTATGATGCAGGCAACTTAAAGAGTGTAGAGAAAGCACTTGCGAAGATGGGGGAACAGACCATCGTCACGCGCAATCCCCAGG
Organism: Robinsoniella sp.; assembly: GCA_022788205.1. Classification (GTDB taxonomy): domain Bacteria; phylum Bacillota; class Clostridia; order Lachnospirales; family Lachnospiraceae; genus JAGZHZ01. The sequence goes on from JALEVQ010000054.1 coordinate 11,545, forward strand.
AGATCTTGTCGGCAGATCATGTGATTCTGCCTGGCGTCGGATCGTTTGCGGATGCGATGGAAAATTTGAAAAAGTATCAGCTGGATGCGGTGATCCATGAGGCTGTGGAAAAAAAGATTCCATTTCTGGGGATCTGTCTCGGACTTCAGCTTTTGTTCGAGTCAAGCGAGGAGAGCAAGGGCGTGGAGGGATTAAACATTCTTCCCGGAAAAATTTTGCGTATCCCAAACAAAGAGGGATTAAAAATTCCACATATTGGATGGAATTCTTTAAATTTCCCGAATAAAGGGAGATTATTTGAGGGGATCGACGAGGAAGCATACGTCTATTTCGTGCACTCCTACTACTTGAAAGCTGATGATCCAAAGATCGTGACGGCGACGACGCAGTATGGGACGACGATCCATGCTTCTGTAGAGTATAAAAATGTGTTTGCCTGCCAGTTCCATCCGGAAAAGAGCAGCGATGTGGGGCTTCGGATTTTGAAAAATTTTGCCTCTGTCAGAAAGGAGGAGTTCTAAATGTTCACGAAACGAATTATCCCTTGTCTCGATGTCAACAATGGAAGAGTGGTAAAGGGTGTCAATTTCGTCAACTTAAGAGATGCCGGAGACCCGGTTGAGATCGCGGCGGCGTATGACAAGGCAGGAGCAGATGAGGTGGTCTTTCTTGACATCACCGCGTCGAGCGATCACAGAGCGACGGTAGTCGACATGGTGCGCAAAGTGGCGGAGAATGTATTCATCCCCTTTACGGTGGGAGGAGGGATCCGCACGGTCGATGATTTCCGCGCACTTCTCAGAGAAGGTGCTGACAAAATCTCGATCAACTCTTCGGCGATCAACACGCCTCGCCTGATCAGCGATGCGGCGGATAAGTTTGGAAGCCAGTGCGTCGTGGTGGCGATTGATGCCAGGAGAAGAGCGGATGGATCGGGCTGGAATATCTACAAGAACGGTGGCCGCATTGACGTCGGGATCGACGCGGTGGAATGGGCGCGAAAAGTAGAAAGTCTCGGCGCCGGAGAGATTCTTCTGACAAGTATGGACTGCGACGGCACCAAGGCGGGATATGATCTGGAGCTGACAAGAGCGATCGCCGAGAATGTGTCGATTCCTGTGATCGCATCGGGCGGCGCTGGAACCATGGAGCATTTTTACGATGCCCTGACGGTTGGAAAAGCGGATGCAGCGCTTGCCGCTTCACTGTTTCACTATAAAGAACTGGAAATTAAGACGTTAAAGGCGTACCTCGCAGACAGAGGGGTGCCGATGAGACGGTAGACAGGAGGGAAATGCGATGCCGCCGATTCAAAATGACTGGCTGGAACCGTTAAAGCCGGAATTTCGAAAACCATATTACAAAAAACTGTATCAGACTGTGATTGAAGAGTACAACACAAGACAGATTTTTCCGATGCCGGACGATATCTTCAACGCATTTGCGCTGACATCGCTTCACAAAGTGAAGGTAGTGATCTTAGGTCAGGACCCGTATCACGGCGAGGGACAGGCGCATGGGCTTTGCTTTTCTGTGAAGCCGGATGTGGAGATTCCGCCATCGCTGATGAACATCTACAAAGAGCTGCAATATGATGTCGGCTGTGAGATCCCAGACAACGGATATCTTGTCAAATGGGCAGAGCAGGGCGTACTGCTTTTGAACACCGTGCTGACGGTGCGTGCGCATCAGGCAAATTCTCACCGCGGAATCGGCTGGGAGGAGTTTACCGACGCGGCGATCCGGATTTTAAATGAGCAGGATCGCCCGATTGTCTTTATCCTGTGGGGAAAACCGGCTCAGATGAAGAAAGCGATGCTGAACAATCCAAAACATCTGATTCTGGAGGCGGCACACCCAAGCCCACTGTCGGCATACCGCGGATTTTTCGGCAGCCGACCATTCAGCAAGACGAACGAATTTTTGAGACAGCACGGCGAGAAGCCGATTGACTGGCAGATCGAAAATATAAAAAAATAAAGGCAGAACCGTATTGTGATGAAAAACGAATATTACTACCAAACGTTAAATAAAATGCAGAAAGCCGCATACCATGCGATGTACGAAGGGTTTGCGGCAGCAGCATCAGATTTTCTGGTTCCCCGTCTCTCAAACGGGGAACTTGGCGATCTTTTTCTCCGGATCAGACTCGATCACCCGGAGATTTTTTATGTCAAGGGATTTCATTACCGTTTTACCGAGACGTCGGACTGGGTTTCGATGATCCCTGAATATATGTTTGAGAAAAAGAAGATTGCGGAGCACAAAAGAAGTCTGGAGGCACGCATCACACGGCTGATTCGCCCTGCACTGTCTATGACAGTCGAAGAGAAAGAGCGCTACATCCACGATTTCATCTGCGAAAATGTGACGTATGACCAGCTGAAGAAACAGTATTCCCACGAGATTATCGGACCATTGCAGCAGGGAATCGGCGTGTGCGAGGGGATCGCAAAGACCGTGAAAATTTTGTGTGATCGTCTTGGAATGGAATGCATCATCGCTATCAGCGAGTCAGACCCGGAAAATGGCATCAAATATCGCCACGCCTGGAATCTGGTCAAGATCAAAGGAGCGTGGTATCATCTCGATGCCACCTTTGACAATTCCCTGGGGCGCTATGGGGCAAAGCGGTTTGACTATTATAATCTGGACGACAAAAAAATCGCGAGGGATCATCGCCCTGTGATCTACAAGGTTCCGGCGTGCACCGACGGAGACCATTTTTACTACAAAGAAAACCGCCTTTCCCTCACAAAGATCGAGGATGTGGGAAAAAGACTGGACGCAGCACTCAGAAAGAAACAGACTTCCTTTGTCTTCCACTGGAGAGGCGGATATCTGACAAGAGAAGTGCTCTGTGAGATCATGGAAAATGCCGCACAGACGGCAAAAAAACGTCAGAAATACATCCGCCTTTCCTTTAACTGGGCACAGGCAGTGCTGCAGATTATGGCGGTGGATCAGCTGCCGGAGGAAGAAATGTGTAAGGAGGAGGCAAACGAGGGGGAAACTGTCATTTAAAAAATTCTTATTTGTGGATATTTTCAGGGATACACTTTGATGATATGCTAGAGCAAATCTCAGGAAAGAAAAGAGAAAGAAGAAAAAATGATGAAGAGCAAAAGAAAGTAATAGAAAGCAGGAAAAGATGTGAAAAAGATAGCAGTGTTAAATGATCTGTCTGGGCTGGGAAAATGTTCCCTGACAGCGGCGATCCCTGTCATCTCTGTGATGGGCGTTCAGGCATGTCCGCTTCCGACCGCCATTTTGAGCAATCAGACGGGATATGAATCCTACTACTGTGACGATTATACAGACCGTCTCGACCAGATCATGGAGGAATGGCAAAAGCGAAATTTTTGTCCGGATGGCATCTACACGGGATTCGTGGCAGGGAGTGCACAGATAGAAAAAATTTTAAAGTTTTTAGAGCTGTTTCGCGGCAAAGACACGCTTGTGCTGACCGATCCGGTGATGGGAGACCGAGGCGGTGCCTATGATTTCCTGACGCAGGAGCTGTGTGACGAGATGAGAGAGCTGGTAAAGCAGGCAGATGTGATCACACCAAATCTGACGGAAGCGATTTTGCTGTTAGAGCCTCTGGCGCGGTTAGAAGAATGCTGGAGAGAAATTTCCTGTCTTGATAGAGAGAGGCTTTGCAAAAGAGTGGAAGAAATGGCGTTTGAGATTCAGAGGCGTTTCCATGTGAGTGCTCTTGTCGTCACAGGGATCGATCTTGACGGAAAAGATGGCACCGAGGAGATTGGAAACATGATTCTGGAAAAAGGAGAAGTGTCATGGGTGGTCACAGAGAAATACGGCGGGAGCTACTCTGGGACGGGCGATCTCTTTGCATCGGTCTTAAGTGCCGGGATGGTGAAAGGCATGGAGATGAAGAAGTGTGTGGAGAAGGCAGTAAACTTTCTGTCACAGGCGATCCGAGATGCAGTGGAGGACGGCACAGATCGAAACGATGGCGTCTGCTTTGAGACGTATCTGTACCAGCTTGCCTGAAAGA
>JALEVQ010000084.1 GCA_022788205.1 Robinsoniella sp.
TTATCACCTCAAGATTATGATAATATATGTATGCTCAAAAATCCAGTATTTTCAACATATTAAGATGTATTTTGAATTAACATATGTATGTCAATTCATCCCATGACTAAAGTCACGGGTGTTCTTGACATATATTATAAAAGTGTCTTTCTATTTTTCTTGACCGATTCCGCTCCCCGGTCATCCACACAAAATCTCTGTCAATTTTTCTTAGACTTTTTAGACTTTTTAAACATCAAAAAGTAAATCCACGCCACAGCCAGAAGCTGTCCAGCCGCCGCGATGATCAGCGTGTAAAATACGATAATGCTGAAATACGCCGCAACTGCCCCGACTAAAATCATCACCATCGAAGTCGCCAGAATCATCGGCATCCCAGACTTCTTCACGAACAGCTGTACTTTTTCCTCATTCTCCTGTGCATACAACAGCCGCAGTTTTTCTTCATCCCAGAGACAATTTCTCAGTTTCATCAGGTAGACGCACGATGCAATCCCAGATCCCACTAAAATCACAATCTGAAATATAATCACCACCATCTGTGCCACGCTCTTCTCCCCCATGTTCCGTATCATAAAATAATCATATGCCCCGATCAAAGCGACGCAGCAGATGAAATATTTCAGATAAGACATTCTCTTCTTGATTCTTGGTCTAAAGTCTTCCATAAATTACCTCCATCTTTTGTTTTTTCATATTTGACTTCCATGACACCTTGCATTACTCCGCTCTTTGGAAACCTGGCATCATATTTTTGATACCTCAAGTATAATATATTCTCAAAGATACAGCAAGCTTCCCGGGAAACATTTTGAATCTGTCTTGATGTGAGGCATATCGTGCGTTATAGCGTGCGGCGTCATGTAGCCAGATGTGCAAGCGCCCTGTCTGCCGTCCACGGAGACTGGGGTTTTATAACAAAATTTGTGAACATTCTGTGAAATCAAAAAAAGGGGGTTGACATTTTTATAATATATGTTATATTACATATAGAACAAATAGAAAAGAGGAATAAAAAGATAAGAACTTCTTTTCTGTGATGTTCTCACTCAACACCTCGGATTCTCCGATAGTGCTAATATTTCTATCAACAATGTCAAATGTCAATAGAAAGGAGATATGACTTATGATGATGCCTAGTATTTTTGGAGAAAGTTTATTTGATGATTGGATGGATTTTCCATTTGAGAGAGAGTTTTTTGGAGACAGAAACCCATTATATGGCAAACATGCAAAGAACATAATGAAGACAGATGTCCGCGAATCTGAGCATGGATATGAACTTGACGTCGATCTGCCAGGATTTAAGAAAGACGAGGTTCAGGCGAAACTGGAGAATGGTTATCTGACAATCTTTGCTGCAAAAGGATTGGATAAAGATCAGAAGGATGACAAGGGCAATTACATCCGCCGCGAGCGCTACACTGGCAATATGAGCCGAAGCTTCTATGTCGGCGATTCCCTGAAACAGGAGGACATCCATGCTAAGTTTGAGGATGGTATCCTGAAGCTGTCCTTCCCAAAGCAGAATTCCAAACAGGTAGCAAACCACAATTACATTGCCATCGAAGGCTAACCTTCCAAACCAAAGCATATTTCCCATTATAAAGCCAAAACAGATTGGGTCACGGTAAATACCGTGACCCGATTTTTCTGTCAGGACAGCTGAAAAAATACATTAGCTTCTCCCAGCGTCACCCTTTTTAGTGGTGGAACAGACGGATTCCTGTGAATGCCATCACCATACCATATTTGTTGCATGTGTCAATCACCGCATCGTCGCGCACGGATCCGCCTGGCTCTGCAATATATTTCACACCGCTCTTCTTTGCACGCTCGATATTATCGCTGAATGGGAAGAATGCGTCAGATCCCAGTGCGACATCTGTCATCTGATCCAGCCATGCGCGTTTCTCTTCTTTTGTGAACACTTCCGGTTTTACCTTGAAGATTTTCTCCCATGCACCGTCTGCCAGAACATCCATATACTCATCCCCGATGTAGACATCGATCGCATTGTCTCTGTCTGCGCGGCGAATGTTGTCCACGAACTGCAGATTTAATACCTTCGGGCACTGGCGCAGGAACCAGTTATCTGCCTTCTGACCTGCCAGTCTTGTACAATGTACACGAGACTGCTGACCTGCACCGATGCCAATTGCCTGTCCTCCTTTTGCAAAGCATACGGAGTTGGACTGTGTATATTTCAGTGTGATCAGAGAGATGATCAGGTCAATCTTTGCGCTTTCCGGCAGTTCCTTGTTTTCTGTCACGATGTTGGCGAGCAGTTCGTTGTTGATCGGAAGCTCGTTTCTTCCCTGCTCAAAGGTAATCCCAAACACCTGCTTGTGCTCGATCGGATCCGGCTTGTAGGACGGATCGATCTCGATCACGTTATAATTTCCGTTTTTCTTCTGTCTCAGAATCTCCAGCGCTTCCTCGGTGTATCCAGGTGCGATCACACCGTCAGACACTTCTCTCTTGATCAGCATCGCTGTATCTCTGTCACACACGTCAGACAGAGAAATAAAATCTCCGAAGGAAGACATTCTGTCTGCGCCTCTTGCTCTTGCATATGCACATGCAAGCGGAGATAAGTCTCCCATATCATCTACCCAGTAAATTTTCGCCAGCGTCTCATCCAGAGGCAGACCAACCGCTGCACCTGCCGGTGAAACATGTTTGAAAGAAGTAGCTGCAGGAAGACCTGTAGCCTCTTTTAACTCTCGTACCAGCTGCCATCCGTTAAAGGCATCCAGGAAATTGATATATCCCGGTCTTCCCATGAGAACCTTGATCGGCAGCTCTTTGCCGTCTGCAAGATAAATTTTTGATGGTTTCTGGTTTGGATTACATCCATATTTCAGCTCTAATTCTTTCACGGTCTGTCTCCTCCTATTTATTCTTATTTACAATCTTTGTCTCATATTTTCCTGTGGCAATGTCAATATATCTCACAAACAGAGACACTTTGTTGTCCTCATTCAGACTGCTCCACAGCATCTGTGTGAATGCTTCGATGTCATCCGGGATTGCCACAAGCTTTGGCTCTCCCTCAAAGCTTGGAAGTGGATTGCCATCGCATTTGTAGGTGTGGATAAAATGTCCCTCGCCCGGCACACAGTTTTCATATGCGAAAGTATAACGGTTGCATGCCTGCGGATTTCCATTGTTGCTCTTGAGAATAGACATCGCATAGCTGTATTTTCCATTTTCAATGTGCATAATTCCAGAAATACGAGGTGTGTAGTTTGGTCCATCCGGTTCAAACTCTCTGCTGCGCAGGGACTGCTCAAACGTCATCTGTCTGTCCATTCCCTCATAGATCGTATCGGTCTGATCTCCGTTTGTGACAATCGTTTTATTTCCAAGAACGCGTACTGGTGCATAGATAATTAAACTTGGGTCTGTTAACTTGGATGGATCAAATGCCTGTGTGCGGATTCCCTCTCCGTCCTCCACAAACACACGGTTTCTGCTGTTCTCACTTCTGCCCATGATAAAGTAAGCAGTCACCGCCTTTGTCCCGTCAGCTGATCTTCCGATCACAATTCCTCTTCCCGGATAAGAATTCTCTTTTAATTCCTTCTCGATTGACAACATTTCCATGATTTTCTCTCCTTTGCATCACTTGTTCTATGAATTTGTTCTGCTGCCTGGTATAGGTCACCGTTCCTCACAGCCAAACCTGCAAGGTTTCTGGGTAAAAAAATAGACCTGATCCCCGAGCGATTTCTGCCCAGACGGTCGGCCTCCCTAACTTTATACTCCCTGTGGTCTATTCCACTTCCGTCAGTCGTATAATTACATTTACCATATCATTCTTTTTCCAAAAAGTCAACCTGCAAGAGAAAAAATTTTCCATTTCTTTGAAAAAATTTTTCAGGAAACCTTCTATTTTTTCTCCTGCAGGATATCACACAATCCTTCCTCTACATCTGCTTTCTCACGATGCGATATTCATCACCCAGACGGAAATACGGACAATAAGAGAACGTATCCGACAAAAACCGGCTCATTTCATCTTCATCCAGATCACTTTCACATGTATAACATCCATATTCTTCATCATACACATAATAGACGCAACACTCACAGTTTGTCTTTTTCTTCTCCATCGTTGCGCTCCTCTCCATATTTTTGAGCCAATTATATCGCTTTTCTTCTCACCCGTAAAGTATCCTTCCAGGTTTCTTATTTCCACAGTACATCTGTCAGGAATTCCATGCATGCTTTGTTCCAGAAAATCTATTCAGCACTTTAATCCTTCTGCTGTTTATTTTATTTTTGAGCGATACGATCTTTTCGAACCTGAATACTTTGCTGTGCTCTCAACTTCTTAGTTACACCACTTTATGACGCAGCCATTTTCTGCTGTGAAAACGGACTGCAAAGACAATCCCTCTGATTGTCCAGTCCGTAAACATTCCGATCCAGACTGCAATCGGTCCGAATCCCATTTTTCTGCACAAAAACACGCACAGAAGCACTCTGCACAGCCACATGGACAGACAGGAAACCACCATAGAAAACTTGACATCCCCCGCCGCGCGCAGTCCATATCCCGGGATAAAAGACATCGTCCAGACAAGTGGCTTGACTACGGTAATCCATCCCATCATGTAGATACACATCTTCGCGCTCTCTTCTTCCATGCCTCCCAGCACCGTGATCGGCTTCGTCAGCGCAAACACCAGAATACAGGAGCAGAGCACCACCACCTCAGCGATTTTCGTCAGCTTCTTCACATAATAGATCGCCTCATCGTCTCGTCCAGCACCCACGCATTCTCCCACCACAGTCATCAGCCCGATTCCGATCCCGATCCCTGCAATTCCGTTCAGTCCTTCCAGGATGTTCGTCATCGCCTGAGCTGCGATTGCGACGGTCCCGAGTGTGGACACAGTCGATTGGATCGCAAGTTTTCCGAATTGAAACATTCCATTCTCGATACCGGATGGAATCCCAAGTTTCAAAATCAGCTTGATTTTCTTGCCGTCAGGTTTGGTCTTCCAAAGTCCCCGCACCGTAATGCGTTTTCCCGGTCGATGAAGGCAAATCATCACCACAACCGCGCAGAACACTCGCGAAAGCAATGTCGCCAGCGCAGCTCCTGCCACTCCCATGTGAAATCCCCAGATCAAGATCGCATTTCCGGCAATGTTCAGTCCATTCGATATGACCGAGATCGTCATCGGCAATTTCGTGTTCTCCTGAGCACGGAACACAGACGATCCCGCATCGTACAGAGCAATGAACGGGAAGGACAATGATGTGTAGAAGAAATATATCCGCGATGCCTCCATGACATCTGCCTCCACCTCCCCAAAAATCAGCGACAGCAGAGGATTCCTCATCATCAGACAGACTGCCGTCACTGCCACTGAGATAAAGGTCACCGCAAGAATCAACTGTTTCGCCGCCTCCTGCGCATTTTTGAGATTCTTCTGACCAATATACTGGGAACAGATAATCGTTCCCCCGGCTGCCAGCGCGTAAAACGCCTGGATCACCAGAATATTGATCGAGTCCACCAAAGAGACCGCGGAGATCGCCGCAGAGCCCACATTGCTGACCATCATCGTGTCCGCTGTTCCCATCAAAGAGTTTAAAATCTGTTCTACCACAAGCGGAACCAGTAATTTTTTCAAGTCCGCATTGCTAAACAAATGCTGCTGTTCTGTATTCATTTTTTCTGTCTTCTTTCCCAATGCACGTATTTTATTTTTTTCTATTTCTCTTTTTTGTTGCTCGTTTTTTAATTGTGATTCTCTTTCTTTTTATCCTTTTTGTCCTCAGACAGCGTTTTCAGCTCTGACAGAGCATCTTTAAATTTTGTGGAATTAATCGAAGGATGTGATTTCAGGATGCTGCGCTTGTAAAAGCCAAGACGCTCTCGAAGGGAAATCCTCTGCTCTCTCGCAATGATATACTTCTCACGCAGTTGAATCAATTCTTTTTTCGACTGTACCAGGTTCTCTTTTGTTTTCGAATCTTCCTGCTCAAAGTCAGTCTGCAGCAGATCAAATTTCTTCTTGATATCCTGAAGGATTTCAGAAATCTGTTGACGTTTTGATGTTTTCTCCTTCTGCTCCTCTCTCGGATACAGAAATGCGATCATAGCATCAAGCCGTGTCTGCACACGCTCCAGCTCTTCTTTTGCCTTCTCCATCTTCACCAGGATATCTCTGATATCCAGTGCTGCCTTGAAGGACAGTGCGAAATCTCCTGCCATAATAACAGTCAAAACCATGGCAATACCAGCCTGTACTTTTTCCGGGATTCTCAGGACGAACTGCTCTACCGGCGCATGAATAAATTTTACCAGTGCGATGGTCAGAAATCCCCATGCAATCGATGTTCCAAGACAAATATGACCGTTCAGGTTAAACTTTTTATCACTGTAGTCCCAATATCTCACTTTGAAAATCGCTTCCATGATAACCCCTGTAAAATATTCCAGGATCGTAGCTCCGATCGCTCCGACGACAAACATCTCTGGTATGCTGTCGCGAAACGGAATCGTGATAAAGAGCGCCATGACAGCTCCCGATCCATATAATGGCAAAAATGGTCCTCTCATAAATCCTCTATTGACCAGTTTGTGCTGATGGATTGAAACATACGTTGATTCAATACACCATCCAGCAAAACAATAGAGGAAGAAAAATAAAAGCCATTCTGAAATAGTATATCGATAATCCATTTGTTTTCCTTTCTTCTCCCATTTTATGCTTTGTATTTCTTTTTCTCTATCATTATAGTTATTTTTCTGTGAGATGCAATCCCCCATTATCTAAAGATATTTTCTCATATCCCCGACAGTGAATCCTGTCGTTTTTTTAAAAACCTTGTAGAAATAAGTCATGTTGGCATATCCCGCACTTGTACTGATCTCCTTGATCGTCTTTTCACCTTCCCTCAGCATCTGTACTACCTTTTTCATGCGCAGGTTTGTCAGCAGTTCCAGGAATGTCACATTTTGTTCCTGCTTAAACAGACGACTCAGATAAAACGAACTGATTCCCACTTTCCCTGCAAGATCATCCAGAGATAAATCTGTCCCATATAATTCCTGCAGATATAGCAGTGCCTTCCTGATATATGGATTTTCTTTTTCCCTGTGGCAAGGTATAAACTCAGAGTCTCCTTTTTCCAGGATTTCGTCCTCCTCACTGTTCGTTTTGTGTCCAAAATAATATTGATCCATATCATAGATTTCCCGTTCCAGCCATTTAGAAATCTTTTCCATGGTGTCAATCTCTCTGAATGTCGTCCAGACATCGTTCATCCTCTCTGCTTTTTCTGCGTTCTCTCGCAGAATATGGAGTTTGCTTTCTAGATCAAACAGATAGCTCAATGCGCCCACTTTTCTCGCATCTAGCTCTTCTCCCTCAACTTCTCCTGCAGTTTCTACTTTCTTCTTCAGATCACAGATCGCCTTGTCCGTTCTCCTCTCAAAAAGCAGTGCCGCTGTCCTTTCCGCATACTTTTCCAGAAAAATCCCTCTCTTTTCCTGCTCTGGTTTCTGGAAAAATGCAACTCCCCCGCAGTCTCGTCCCTGCAGGACAGTCTTTGCCTCATAGATGCCTCTCATAAATGTCTTTTTTTCTCTCTTTAGACGGCTGACCCCTATCACAGTTTCAATTTTTTCCCTCTCAAGTCTCCTCCTGACAAAATTCACCGTCTCTAAAACCCAGTCCTCGTATTGTTTATCCTCTTCGAGCTCCTTGCCAGGTATCAGAAAAAGATAGACTATCTCTTTGTGAGAGATTCCAATGCAGTGACAAATCTCACGCATGGTATCCAGAATGCTTTTCTGTGCACGCTCGATTCTCCTGATCTCCTTACTGTCGGTCTCCTCTTTTGTTTCTTTGTTCAGGGCAATTTTCCATGCAGTAAACACGCCTCCGTACACAATATCACGGTAGTGCGCGCACACTTTTTGATAACACTCCTCATCCAGCTCTCCCAGAAGAAGCGACTGCATCCACTTGCTTTCCGCCAATTCCTGAAGGCTGTTCGCCGCCGCCTGATTTCTCTGTGTTTTCTGCTCCTCGATTCTTTCCTGTTCAAGCTCACGGCAGATTTTTCCGATTGTATCGACGATCTCTTCCTTTGTCCCTGGCTTCAGCAGATAATCGCTTGCCCCCAGTTTCAATGCTTTTTGGGCATATTCAAACTCACTGTATGCTGTGTGAATGATAATCTTAATTCCTATCTTTTTCATTCTCAGCATCTCAATGGCATCGAGACCATTCAGCCCCGGCATGTTAATGTCCACAATTGCAATATCCGGGTGATATCTTTCCACACTTTTGATCAAGTCAACCCCGTCATGGACGCTCGGCAGCAGCTCCACACCTTCCACATCATTCTGTATCTTATGTTCCAGTGCCCTGCATACGATCTTTTCATCATCTGCGATAATCAAACGATACACTTTATCATTCCCCCTTTAAGGCATCTCGAATTTGGATCGTCACTCTTGTCCCCTTCTCCTTCTCGCTTTGGATTCTCATGCACACACGATCCCCAAAAAACATCTTCATTCTGAGGTATACATTGCCAAGACCAATTTTCATATTTTTTCCGCTGTACTCTTCCATCTCTCTTTGCACTTTCTCAACTTTTTCTCTATCCATCCCCATACCGTCATCTTCCACCACGAGAATCGCAGTATCCTCCTCGTTATCGTACATCGTCTTAATCAAGATTTGTGCTTTTCTGCGCATCATTCCAACTCCATGCGTGATCGCGTTCTCGACAAGCGGCTGTAAAATAAAAGATGGAATTTTGATCTGATGGAAAGATTCATCCAGCTCAAACAAAAACCGAATTCTCTCCCCAAACCTCTGCTCCTGCACATACACATAATTTCCAAGTTCCTCGATCTCACGGAAGAGTGTGATCTCCTTCCCTGAAAAATCAAGGCTGAATCGAAACATTTTGGCTGTACGGTCAAGCAGATATACCGTCTTTTCTGCTCCTTCCAGATAAGCCGTATCCGATATCATATTCAGAGTATTAAACATAAAATGTGGGTTGATTTGCATCTGCAGCTCTTTAAAACGGCTCGCCTCAAGCTCTTTATGGACACGTTCATTCTCACGCATCATTTCGATCTGTCTTCTCAATCCCATCACCATATCGTTGAAGACCTCCGTCAACATTTTCAGATCTTGATCCGCCAGATCGTCTGTCGGAAGCTTAGCAACCTGCTCCAGATCTCCCTCACGGATATGCTGTGCCTCCTGCGTCAGTCTCTGAATCGGCTTCGAGATGGAGTGGGAAATATTTCGGATCTGCAGAAACAAGATTCCGAACATTCCCATAAACAGAATCAAAAAGCAGCCCATAAAAATCTTGCTTCTTTTCTGCATTCCCAGATACATCTCATCAATATACCCCAGGATCATACAGTTCATCACACGGTATTCCTCATTGATTGCCTCGTAGATTTCATTGACCTCATTATATTTCTGGCTGACAAAGGAAAAAGTCGCCTTTCCTTCCTCATGGTATCTCTCCATATCCTTGTATACAAGATCAATTTTATTTTCCAGATAGTCTGTCATCTCTGTGATATCTTGGATCTCCCTGAAAAATGGCATATCCTCTGTGCGCTTTGACAGATCTTCCAGACATTCCTTCACCGTGCCCATATATCCTTTGACAGTTTGGTATTCTTCCTTCTCTTCATACATGGTATACCGCTTCATCGCTGCCATGGTATCGTCCAGATTCTCATAATATTCATTAAAGATGGTCATCTGTTCAATTGCGTCTTGGTACCTATAATTATAAACCATACTGAAAATCATTGTAAACATACTGATTAACAAAGATGTCCCCGCAACCAGAACAAAAAAACCCATCAAACGTGATTTCGTCGTGCTCACTTTCTTCATAACTGCACCTCACTTTTCCTCTAGAATTCTCCGGTATTCACCCGGTGAGATTCCCAGTTTTCGCTTGAACACCTGCTGGAAATAACCTACCGTACTGTATCCTATCAGATAACTGATATTCTGGTTTGTCGCGATCCCTTCTTCTATGTACTGCAATGCATAATAGAGACGGATATCCGTCAGAATTTCGATAAAAGTCTGATTGCGCTCCTGCTTGAGCAGTCTGTTCAGATAAAATTTAGTCACACCGGCATGCTCAGCTGTCTCTTCCAGTGACAGATCGCGCGCATAGTTGTTCTGAATATACCGCATTGCCGATTCCACCGCTTTATTACTCTGCACAAGCGGTCTGTGCGCATCGCTCTTCATCTGTCTCAGCTCGCTTTCCAAATAAGTCTGAAATGCTTTTGCAGATATCGTCTGATGGCACTGAAACATCGTATTTTCATTTTCCATCTCTGCGTTTTCCATGTCTACGCCAAACAATGCCAGCATCCCGCGCACTTGTCCCTGAACCGTCCATTTCATCCCAGTTTTTCTCAATTGCATCCGCAGAATATGAGATGTTTGAAAGAAAAGCTGTGATGCCTGAAGTCCCGTCCTCAGCGAAATTTTTTCTGTATCTTGTCGTTTCGTTTTTCTAAGGTGATCTCGGATTTGAGCCATCAGATACTCTGCCGTGCTTTTTTCTTCTTCATGTAAGACTTTATCTGCTAATTTTTTCTCCATATTTCGGAAAATATTGTTCACTGTCCGCTTTGGCTCATAGCCATAGTAATGAATCATTCTCCATTTTTTATCGTTCAGAGCCAAATCCGCCTCCTGGACCGCTTCGCCCATCGCCTCAAACCGATCTTTCATCTGGCTGACTCCCACCGTCACCTCACAGTCGCAGGATTCTTCTAAACGCTTCATCACATCGGGCAGCCATTGGTTCAACCACAGATGGCTCTCCGGTTCCTCTGTTATTTTTTCATTTAAAAGATATAGGTATAATTTTCCATGGTAAAAATAGTGTAATCCGATGCAATGTCGGTCAACCTCAGATAAAAGCTTCTTTTCTGCTTTCTCTATATCCGCCGCGCCATCAAACTGAACGCACAGAATATTCCCCCCACCACTGCCTGTCTGACAAATATTCTGCCATATATGGTAGCTGTGGACATCCGGCTTCTGGAGCATCAATGACATCATGATGCTGTTGTTGATGACTTCCTTCATCTCCTCCGAGACAATCTCTTGCTTCTGCTCGTTCGTTTTTTCTCTCTTTCTGCGCTCCTGCACCACTTCGATCGTCCGGTACATAATATCAACCAGCACTTCCTGCGTCACTGGCTTGACCAGAAATTCATACGCTCTCAACTGCATTGCTTTGTGAAGATAGTCAAATTCGTTATATGCAGTGTGAATGATGATTTCCAGTCCATAATGTTTCATCCGCAGAATTTCAAGCGCCTCCAGCCCGTTCAAACCTGGCATATGGATATCCACGATTGCAATATCAGGATTCTGTTCTTCCACAGCTTGTATTAACTCCATCCCATCATAGGCACTTGGAAGTACTGTCACCATCGGGAATAGTTCTCTTATCATTTTTTCCAGCGCAATGCATTCTATTTTTTCATCATCTGCTATTAACACCTTTATCTCTTCCATACAATCTCCCATTCTTCCTGCACATTTCTCCTGTATGTTTTCACGCTATGCCTTCTTTTTTATGTCCGAACATACGGTATTTTGATCGTAATCCTGGTTCCTTTCTCCGCTTTACTTTCTATCTTCATCTCCGCTTTTTCCTCTGAGAACAGCATCAGCCGCTTGTACACATTACTCAATCCAATGCTCTTTTTATTTTCCCAGTCGTCCTGTCTCATCTCATACTCTGTCTTTTTTAGCTCCTCTTGCGACATTCCACGCCCGTTATCCTCGACAATAATGCATCCTTTTTTCTCTTCTGTGAGATATTGTGTCCTGATTTTTACAGAAAGACCACTGTTGGTGTCCTTCATTCCATGTGAAATACTGTTCTCGATCAGCGGCTGGAGAATAAAACATGGAACTTCCATCTGATGGAAACTTTCCTCCAGTGTGAATTCAAAAGAAATTCTGTCTTCAAAGCGCTCTTCCTGAAGACAGATATAGTGTTCCAATCCCTCTAATTCTTTCTGGAGTGTCACCAGCTTTCCGTTATAATTCAGATTATAACGCAAAAGTGCCGCTGTTTCTTCCAGCAAGTAAACCGTTTTCTCCGTTTTTCCCAGATAAGCATTCTGCCGAATCATGTTCAAGGTATTAAACAAGAAATGAGGGTTCATGTGCATCTGTAACCCTCGCAGTTCACTGACTGTTAACAGATTTTTCACTCTCAGATTTTCCAGTTCCTGTCTTTGCAGTTCCTCTTTGATATGAGCATTTTCCTGCAATTTGATCACCTGTTCCTGGATCGTCCCAAGCATTGTCTCAAATGCATCCGACAAGGTATCAATCTCCTCCAGATGATACTTTTTACAGTCTTGTTCCATCACCAGAAAATGATTCAAATCATTCTGCTTGATTCTCTGTGCCTCCTCTGTCAGCGCCTTGATCGGCGTAATCATTTTCTTGCCCTGAAGATCTGTGATCCTCCAGAACAGTAGAAAGAACACCAAAAGTGCTGCGAGAATGAGAATTAAAAGTTCCCGCATCCTTTTCTCTAGCGCTGCCTTATTTCTGAGGGAATCTTCGTTGATTTCCTGATATAAAATGTCTTTTTTTCTTTCTAAACTATCTGCTACTTTCTGAAATTGCTCATACACCACATAATAATATTCCGGCTCGCTGCCTTCCTCTGCCTTTTGAAGCCAGATTTTTTTCAACTCCTCCTGCTGTTCTTCCATCTTGTTGAATATCACAGTCAAATCCATCATGTTTCGCCTGTAATTTCCCGGTATTTCTGCCTCCCGCAGCAATGCCAGACTCTGCTGTGCTACTTTGTGCGCCTCCTCATAGCTTTTGAGATACTCCTCATCTTCTTTAAACCCATATTCGTACATAGATTTCTCCATCCGCTCAAATGCAGTGTACATTTCTTCAAGCGTGTTGATACGATTTGTCATATTGCTGTAACTTCTAATGTAGATTGACAGAGCAAAAAATAGGACCGCACATATAATAATGCTATATATGATAATCACATCGAAATATAGCTTCAAATTTTTTTCCAGTGTACGATTTCTGTTTTTAGTAAACATTCCACTCCAGCTCCTCATCGTCTTCTCTGACATATTTTTCCAAGTCTTCCCGCATCACACAGATCACATCCAGAAACACACAGTGTGTATCTTCTGCTTCCTTGTCTGTGTAATCCCCCGACCAGTATGCATGTAGTTGTTTTACTGCCTCATATCCGATCTGGTAAGTATCTTGCATAATCACTAAAGAGTAAATTCCCTCTTCCAGATATTGCTTTGTCTTGTCGGTCAGATCAAATGCCGCCACTGTCACTTTATCTTCCGATCGGTTATCTTTGAGAATGTCACCTGTGATATCGGCCGAGACACCATCCAGGCAGAGAATCGCGTTGATAGATGGATCACTTTTTAGAGTATTCAAAAGTTTTTCTTTATACAGCAACTCATTCGTCTGATGATCCAGAACTGCAATCTCTATTTCTGGGAATTGTTCCGCCGCATCCTGACATCCCTCTATCCTCTTTGACTGGCTGACCGCCTCTATATTTCTGGTCGTGATCAGGATTTTCCCCTTTCCCTCCATCAGATTGATCAGAGCTTCCATCGCCTTGATTCCCGCCTGATAATTATCAATCCCGACATATGCTGTTCTTTTGACATCAGGATAGTCATTGTCATAAAAGATCACTGGAATCTGATCTTCTGCCAGTTTCTCCAGGATATCCGGGATATCCTCCGTCGATTTCATGATGATTCCATCGACCTCGGCATTGATTGCGTCCTCGATACTCATCTCAAATTCTCCATTTTCTTCATTGAAACGCATCAAGAGTGTATCCGATCCCATATCCTTGTCCGCCGCCTTGATTCCCCGCGCGATATCCACCCAATAGTCTTCCTCAGCCAATGGTGCCAGGTAGACAAAACGTTTCGTCTCTCCTGTCTCCTCTGACGCAGAATATTGCGGAAAAAGACTGATCATCACAGCTGCCACCGCACACAATAAAACTGCCAAAATTACTGTCAAAATTCTAATCTGTCGTATTTCTTTCTCCATCTTCCTTCCTCTTTTCATAGAGCATAGATTGCCTCAGATTTTTTGCTGTCGTCCCGCTCTGCTTTTTTATGATTTTATAAAAATAGTTTACATTTCGATAGCCGCATAAATTGCTGATCTCGCGCACAGATTTCTCGCCTTCTCTGAGCATCTCTGTGGCATGTCGCATCCGAATCTGTGTCAGCTCCTCAGAAAAAGTATGATTTTTCACTTTGCTCATGATCCTGCTCAGATAAAAAGCAGTGATACCAATATTCTCCGCCACTCTCGAGAGTGTCAGGTTTTCCCCATAATGGCATTCCATGTAATCCACCGCATGTTCCACATAGCTCTTTTCCCTCTGTGAGATGACAAACGGCTGTGTTCTGTACAGTGAAATTCCGGAAGTATTCATTTGCTCCACTGCCTCCCGTGCCTCGCCAAGTCCTCTGTGAAACTCCTGAGGCGATCTCATATGTGTGCTGACACCGACTCTGACCATCGCACAGCTCCGCTCCAATTTTGACACTATCTCTTTTGCCCTGTCACAGAGCCATTCCTCCTCCTGATCTGGCATCTCTTTACATCCGATCAGAAGATAAAGCCGATTCGCTAAAAGTAATATCAGGCAGGTTTCCTTTTTGAAAATCTCATTTCGCATTATTTCCCTCGTTTTCTTTCCTCCAGCTTCACTTCTCCTCACCTGCCCGTCAGCGATCATCATATAAAAAATTTCATTTTCTTCTGCACAGATTTCATGCAGCATCGGAAGATCTGGCTGTTCGAGGAGCAACGACATCATAAATTCTTTCTCTGCTGTCTGAAAAAATTTCTGTTGCTGCACGCTGCCCCTCTCTTTCACTTTTTTGAGTTCTTCCTCCTTATTCAGAGCTTTGATCACCTTATCCACACTGTCCTGCAATTCTCTGGCATCAATCGGCTTGCGCAGATAGTCTGAAACTCCCAGGCGCACTGCCTTTTGCAGCACCTCAAATTCTGTGTGGTCTGTGATCACAAGAATCTTCGCCGGACATTTTTTATATCGGATATATTCAACCGTGTCGAATCCCGGATTTCCGGGCAATTCCACATCCGTGATGATCAGATCCGGTGTGTTCCCTGCCAACATTTTCACAAAAGATGCGGTATCAGAGACACAGGGCAACATCTCAACGGGATGGGCAGCCTGTTTCAACACTTGAACAATCTGTTGACATTCACTTTTCTTTTCATTTGCAATCATAACCTGATACATAATTCTCCCCACTCTCTGTCACAGTGCACATCCTCTGCGCATCTATGCTTTCTCGTGAATGATTTCTGATTCCATTCCCATTCTTAGTTTTCTCTTTTCTGACGATACTCGTCCACATTGTCCTTTGTGATGCACACCACATCTGTAAAAATTTCCTTATCCTCCTGATCTTCTTCGTACTCACACAAAAATTTGACTGCCTCATATCCCATGGCAAATCCATCCTGCGCAATCACGCCCTCATATAATCCCGTCTCCACATAATTCAGAGCGGAAATCACATCGAATCCAACAATTGTCAGTTTTTCTGCCTCCTGCTCCCCTAAAAGCACTCCAACCTGCACAGACGAGGTCGCTTCCGCACAGAAAATCGCATCGATCTGCGGATTTTCTCTTCTCATCCTTTTGAAGTCCTCCTGTATTTTCAGTTTATCCGCCTCTCCCTCGATGATTGTCACAATCTCCATTCCTTCCTCACTCTTGATGACATCCTCGAAACCTCTCAGTCGTTCCTGCTGATTCGCAGAATTGATCTGAGAGATAAACACTGCAATCTTTGCCTCGCCGCCTGTCTCTTCCCGCATTTTTTGCGCTGCAAGACGCCCTGCCTCATAATTATCTGAACCAACATAACAAGCCCGCCCACTCTCCTTTGAGTCTGTATCCACAAGAACCACCGGTATCCCTGCGTCTACGATCTCTCTGATCGCCTCGTTCACTTCCTCCGAATAAGGCTCACCGATCGTAATCACTCCATCTGCCTGCATATAGGAAACTTTTTTTAAAAGATGAATCTGCTCTTCTATGTCAAATCTCGCAAACTCATTGTATTTTGTATCCGATCCAAACTCCTGATCAGCTGCCTCCATCCCCTTCCAGACATCTGCCCAGTAATACGTTCCAGGATTGATAATACACACAAATCGCTTTGAATTCTGATCATACATCTGTGTCGGTTTATAGATAAATGCTCCTAATAAACCTCCTAACACCACCGCGATCACCCCAACCGTTGCAATTGCTTTTTTCAAAATTTTTTCCTCCTCCAATGCAAAATTCCATGCCAAAAGAGCCATTGCCCTCCAGATATTCCGTCGGACAATGGCTCTCTTTTCAGAGCTTTTTAAATATGAAACTAAGCGTTATTTCTTGAATCCTATACGCTTTTTCTATCCCAATTTTTATTTCTTTGTCATCAGATCAACCATGTTCTGATCATCTAAGATCTTGCACTCACTGTTGACATCAAATACCATCGTTGAATTCTCTACTTCTGAGTATGGTACCCACTCCAGTCCTTCCTGGCTCGGATTTCCAGTGTATGCAAAGTTCACCCATGCCTGTGCGACAACGTCCTGCATGTCAAGGCATTCCTGTGTTCCACCTGTAGCGATCGTCAGATCTGGCAGCTCAACATTGTGGAATACATAAATCAGCTCTGCGCAGTGGAATGGTGTCACACCACCGTTAACCGGTGCCTCAAATGCAAACAGATAATTGTATACCGGCGCATTTGTTCCGCTCTCGATCTTTGCTGTCAATGCGGAGCGCACATTATTTCTGTAGGATGGTGCATAGAAATATGCATCTGCTGTCTTCTTCTCTGGGAAGAGACGGTTGAATTCTTCGATGATTGCATCGGCATTGTCCCCGTACATCTCTACCAGATTATCATGTGTTTCTTCATCTGTCCACTCATTTTTCCGACCATCTCCGATAAATACTGTGCTGCTTCTCTCACTGAAGTTTGTTCCGGCGATGAATGGAATCTCATCTGCGAAATCGCAGTATTCTGTCATGACATACTCGTCATCCTGCAGAGGTCTCCAGCTGATATTTCTTCCAACTTCCTGCTTCACCGTTGCCAGTGCTGCGTCAGCTGCCTCTAACAGATCATAGTATGGAACTTCTTTTAACTTGTCAACTTCAGACTCATCCAGTCCCAGATTCTGAAGTGTCAGCTCTGTAATCTTTGTGGATTCTTCCGGCAGAAGCACGCTTGCTGTTCCGCTGCTCTCTGCGATCGCTTTGTGGAACAGTCCTTCTGCCTCTGGCATATGCATCAGTGTCACTACTTTTCCTGATCCGCCAGACTGTCCAAAGATCGTCACATTGTCAGGATCTCCGCCAAACTGCTCGATATTGTCCTGAACCCATTCCAGTGCCGCAACGATATCTGCCATACCTGTGTTGCCTGAATTTTCATATTCTTCTCCATATGCCTCAAGATTCAAGCATCCCAGTACGTTCAGACGATGATTCAATGTGACAACGACAACATCACCAAATTCACTCAGATTTTTTCCGTCATATGCAACCGTCTCGTTGGAAGCGCCGTTTGAGAAGGCACCGCCATGCATGAATACCATAACCGGTTTTTTTGCTGTCTCATCGAGGTGCTGTGTCCAGACGTTCAGGTACTGGCAAGTCTCGTTTGACGGATAATAGCGGTGAGGCCATACAAATTCATCGCTGGAAACACCGGTCATCAGATTAGTCGGGCAGACAGGTCCGTATACCTGGGCATCTTTTACGCCCTCCCACGGCTCCACTGGCTGCGGCTGTCCGAATCTCTCTGCAGTCGCATACTGAATTCCAAGGAAGGAATAGGTATTCCCATTCATGAATCCTCTCAGTTTGCCTCCCTCTACTTGCACGATCGGCGGATTCATAGAATCATACACTACTTCTTCTGCCGCGAATGCGCTGATTCCTGACACCATCATACATGCTGCTGCTGCAATCCCCATCACACTTGTTAATCTTCTTTTCTTCATCTCATACCCTCCTGACTTTTCGTCTTTTTTTATATCATTTTTTTATTTCCATAAAATATTTTCCAGCATATATACAAGGCAAACCTGCCATGTACGCCAAGCATGTCCGCCTGGAACTAACAGTGTTGTGAACTCTACCTCATTGTCAGCCAGACAATCCTGAAGTACTCCCATGTTGTCTAACAGACCAGAATGTGCCTCAGATCTAGGCTCAATCGTGTTTGCTTTTCCGAGGTAAGCGTAGTCATATGTACCAGCTCCGAGGAAAATGGTGGTTCCGTACTCTTTGATGCCGCTGAAGTCATATCCTTCTGCGCGCACAGAACTTGCACCGTTACTCAAAACTCCGATGTATCCGAATTTATCATAATGGTTTGCCAACGTCATACCTGTGGTATGTCCGCCCATTGATAATCCTGAATATGCATGGTCTTTATAATCAGTAGAAATATTGTAGTTTTCTTCCATATATGGAAGCACATAATCTGCAATGTAATCTGACATTTCAAATGTTCCCAGCTCGTTGATGTCAGCACTCAGCACTACGAGAGGCTCTGTCCTTCCCTCAGCGATCATATTGTCGAGAATGTTCTGTGCAGCTCCTTTGTTGAACCAGGAGTTCTCTGTTCCACCACCGCCCGGGATCAGAACCAAGAAAGGATATGGATCTTCACGATCTTCATCATATCCGTAAGGCAGATAGACAGCACTCATATGATCTTCCACAGTGACATACTCGATTGTTCCTGTCTGACCATCCTCGCGCGGAGCCTGCTCATCCATATCTTCTGACTGTTTTTCAGAATCACACGGAACATAGATACCGGATGTATAATCTTCTTTTACCTCAAATCCGTTTTCTGCGTCATAGATATAAGGCACATTGCCTGGATCGTATGCCATCACAGCTCCCTCTGTGTCTCTTATCTCTCCCTCCCCGTTCAGAAGGAAATAATAGCTCCATGTTCCTGCCGGAAGCGGCACATCCACTGACCAGACACCACTCTCTTCATCGAGTTCCAGTTCATAGATATCTCCGCCGTTGTAGTAAAGATTGATGTAGCCATCCTGCCACTCTGTAGCCGGTAAATTCAGTGAAGTGCTTCTGCTCGCATGGGCAAGATCAGTAAATCCCCATTCTCCCATAAGACGTACCCGCTCCACGTCCTCCGATGCCGGATAGCGGAATGCGACCATATATCCTGTAGGAGATTCCTCCGACTGATATACGCTTGTCTCAACGATGCTATTTGACTCCTCTGTTTTCTCAGATGCAAATGCAGTGATCGTCCCTGAGGTCAGTGCCAATGTCAGCAAAAAAGCGATTGCCTTCTTCATATCTTTTGTCCTCCTTTTTATGATAAATCGTAAGCAGCAGACCATTCCGGCAGTCTGCCATCCTTCTTCGAATAGACGCGTCAATTGATAGTTTTATTTTATCATTCTTTTCGTTTTCCGTAATTTCATTATTTTTGAAATCTACTCTCTTTTCTTGTTCTTTTTGGGGAGGAAGATCAAATTTATATGAAAAATCTTGTCATTTCTCTGCCGACCTTTTTTCCTCCGTCCAGCAACAGATTTTCACAATAAAAACCATATCAAAAGAGCCGCACTCCATCAAATGGAATGCGGCTCTTTCATCTGCCAGAAACGCTTTTCTATATAATTTTATACGCGATGACGTTTTGCGATATATACAGGGAAGCTGTCTGTTCCCTTCATCTCTTTTCCTTCAGAGATTGTAACATTCTTGTCGGTGATCAGGTATTCGATATTTGCGTCTGCCTCGACAACGGTATCCTGCATCAGAATACAGTTCTTTACCTTGGCACCCTTTGCGATCTTGACGCCACGGAAGAGAATACTGTTCTCTACTTCACCCTCGATCACACATCCATCAGCTGCCATGATATTCTTCGGAATTGCACCGCTGATGTATCTGGTCGGGTTGTCGTCACGGATCTTCGTGTAGATCGGTGCACCTGCGAACAGTCCGTTCAGACTCTCATCCTCGAGCAGTTTCATGTTCTCATCAAAGTAGCTCTTGATGTCCCAGATACGTGCCAGATAGCCATCAAATTTGAAGCCATGCACATTCAGTTTGTCGAGCTGTGGAAGCAGAACATCGCGCTCAAAGTAGATCTGTCCGCGCACGAAAGCTGTGTTGACCAGCTCGATCAGCAGCTCGCGCTCGATCACGAACATATTCATAGAGAAGTTCTGAACTCCCTCTTTTTTCGAGTTCACATAGATATTTTTCACTCTGCCGTCTTCGATGCCTAAGGTATAATAGAAACCTTTATCATTCGATGTGGTCTTTAACAGACTATCCGGCAGTTCCTGCTCATTGTAAGCAACGGAGATATCTGCACCGCTCTCTATATGCGCATCGATCATTGCATTGAAATCAAAGTTCACTGCAACGTTGGAATCTGTCATCACGACATATTTTTCTTTCTGTTTTCTCAGGAAGTCGAGGATGCTTGCCAGAGCCTCGATACGACCTGTATACGGTTTGGATCCTTTCTCTGCAAACGGAGGGAAGATGTGAAGTCCTCCTGTCTTGCGCACGAGATCCCATTCACGACCTGATCCTAAGTGATCCATCAGTGAATGATAGTTGCTGCGGACAACAACAGAGACATTGTCGATTCCGCAATTTGACATACTTGACAGTACAAAATCAATCAGGCGGTAACGGCTTGCAAAAGGGATGGATGCCATAAGACGCACATTTACCAGATCCGGGATCATCTGATCATAGCTGTTCGGGAAAATTATTCCGAGTGCACTTTTGTTAGAATTTATCATCTTTCTTCACCATCCTTTACGTTTTCGCTGATCATAGCATTTGGACCGATTTTTGCGTTATCTCCAATATAGACACCGTTTCCTATCGTTGCGACTCCGCTCACTCCGTCCTCAGGCATAGCGCCCACGACTGCATTTTCGCCAATCACAACGTTCTCTGCGATGATACAGTGTTTCACAACTGCACCTGCTTTGATCGTTGTACCACTCATCACGACAGCGTCCTCCACAACTGCACCTTCTGCCACCTGTACACCGGCAAACAGAATGGAGTGTTTTACCGTACCGTCGATACGGCATCCATCTGTAATCATGGAATTCTCCACAACTGCATTGGCGCTGATCTTGTGTCCGTTCATACCGCTGTTGCGGCTGTAAATCTTCCAGTTTTCATCAAACAGGTCGATACCACTGTGCTCTGGGTCGAGGACTTCCATGTTTGCCTCCCACAGAGATGGAATCGTTCCAACATCCTTCCAGTATCCACTGAAATGGTAAGCATACATCTTGCGTCCGTCACGCAGAAGGTTCGGGATAATGTTGTTTCCAAAATCATTCTCAGACTCCGGATCTGCCTCATCTTCGATCAGATATTTTTTCAGGATATCCCAGTTGAAGATATAGATACCCATGGAAGCGAGGTTCGATTTCGGGTTCTTCGGTTTCTCCTGGAACTCTGTGATCCGATCATTCTCGTCTGCCACCATCAGTCCAAAGCGGGATGCCTCATCCCACGGAACTTCCATGACAGCGACACTGAATTCAGCGCCCTTTTCTTTATGGAATCTCAGGAAATCGCTGTAATCCTGTTTACAGATCTGGTCACCGGAAAGAATAATCACATACTGTGGGTTGTAACGCTCAATGAAAGAAATATTCTGATATATTGCGTTAGCTGTTCCCTTATACCAGTCAGAGCCTGTTGCCTGCTGATAAGGCGGCAGTACATGTACACCACCGTACAGACGGTCTAAATCCCATGGCTGACCGTTTCCTATGTACTCATTGAGTACCAATGGCTGATACTGGGTCAAAATACCTACTGTATCAATGCCTGAATTTACGCAGTTTGACAGTGGGAAGTCGATGATACGATATTTGCCACCGAATGGAACTGCAGGTTTTGCCAGTTTTGAAGTCAGCGCGTACAGACGCGATCCCTGACCACCGGCGAGAAGCATTGCAATCATTTCTTTTGCCATATTATTTCTCCCTCTGGTTTCATAATAGTCATGTTAAAATTATACCATAATTGTTTCGAAAATGGTAGTATTTTGTCTAAATCGTTTAATTTATTTTTTTGACTTTTTTCTCTCTAGGTAGATAAGTGCCATAAAATCACTCTTGCCGGATCAAATTTCCAACATTTTCCATATTTTTTCAGAAGACTTCCCATTTTTCTCCACTTTCTCCCCATTTCTCTTCTACTCTGTCCTAAGCGCCGTAACCGGATCTTTTTTAGCAGCGACTTTTGACGGGAACAATCCCGCAATCAAAGTCAGACCAATGCTGATTGCCACCAGGATGACACCTGCTGTGAATGGAACCACAGCCGTCACAGTGACTTCGCCCACGAGCGTTCGGATCACTGCGTTGATCGGAATACATAGGAGGGAAGAAATACCCACACCGATCAATCCTGCACACAGACCCACAAGGAAGGTTTCTGCGTTGAAGACACGCGAGATATCTTTTTTCGACGCACCGATCGCGCGCAGAATTCCAATCTCCTTCGTTCTCTCCAGAACAGAGATGTAAGTGATAATTCCTATCATGATCGAGGAGACAATGAGGGATACCGCAACAAACGCAATTAATACATACGAGATCGCATTGATGATCGTCGTGATCGATGACATCAAAAGTCCTACATAGTCTGTATAGACAATCTGATCTTCCTCTGATGCCTCTTTATTATAGTTGTCGATGCATTCAGAAATTGCATCCTTACTCTCAAAGCTGTCCGCATAGATGCTGATCGAGGATGGTGCTTCCAGATTGACTGCTCCGAACGCACTCATATTTTCATCATACGTTCCCTGAGAGATATATCGGTCATAGGATGTCAGCATATTCTGGTCATCCGCATTCGTTATCGACTGGTCAAAAATGGATGCTTTCTGCTCCTGTGACATCTGGCTGATTCTCGATCCCATCGCAGAATTTGCTCCTCCCATGGACTCGAGCATCTGCTCTATCATTGCCGCTTTTTCTTCCGTGCTGAGATTTCCCATATATTCTCTTGCAATCTCAATCTTCTCCTCATCGCTGGTCGCCGTGAAAGAAAAGCCACTGAGCACATTTGTGTCTGGGTTTTCTCTCTGTGCTTTGACCACCGCGCTCTCATTACAGTAATCGATCAGATAATCTGTCAGCGCTTTTGTGTATCCGATCGGCTGTGTGAGATATCGTGTATCTGCGTCTTCTTTCAGGCGAATGATGCCGCTCACTTTTAATTGTATACTATTTTCTGCCAGGGTCTCTAGCTCTTCCTCATCCTCTATCTCGAAAAAGGTTCCGTTTTCCTTCTCCTGATAATAATCGCATGCCGGAACTGCATAAAAGATCTTGTCGCAGATATCCTGATAACTCCAACTATACTGCTTGTTCTCAACTTCCTCTCCTCTGTTAAGTTTCTCCCTCATCTCTTTGTAATCCTGCACCGGTAAAAGTCCCAGTTGGTAGAGAACCGTTGTGCGGATCTCATTGTACTCATCAAGCACGATGACAATCTCATCATAATTCTCTGGCCATTCTCCGTATACCAGCTCATAATTGTCCTTGATCACGCCGCCGATCCGTTCATCCCCCTGATCTGCCATGATCTCCTCACAATTTTGCATGGATGCGGATGTCATGGAACTCATCATCGCCATCTGCGCGGACGACATCATCTGTGCTCTCTCCGGATTGATGGTGCTTCCGTCTATATTGACCATCGTTCCATCCGGATCTCTCGTATAGACGTCAAATTTCACATTATAGGAATATGAAATTCCATTTTCACCGATGTACTGATGAATCTCACTGTCTGGATCATCGAGATATTTCTTAAAGTTTGTCAGATTATTTTCCTGGATGCTGCTGGTCATGCTGTTCATCATCTCCAGCCCCATCCCATTTGAATAAATAGCGTTCAAATCATGACCGATCTCCTCTTCTCTTCCATCCGGATGAATCTGCATCACACTCTCGAGGTCAATCGACTGCGCATCGATCGTGATCGGGTAGGAAGACATTGTGTCCTTCTGGATATCATTGATGTAATTGTTGACACCTGTCGAGATCGCAAGGATCAGAGCGATACCGATGATTCCGATCGATCCTGCAAAAGAGGTCAGAAGTGTTCTTGCTCTTTTTGTCATCAGATTATTTAAAGACAACGACAATGCCGTTCGAAAATTCATCGACGTTTTTTTCAGTGCACTCCGATCCTCTGCCTTTTCCTCCCCGTCAAATGGATCTGTGTCATCAATCAGAGATCCGTCTCTGAGCTTTACAATTCGTGTAGAATATTTCTCTGCAAGCTCCGGATTATGTGTGACCATGATGACAAGACGATCCTTTGCCACCTGCTTCAAGATATCCATGACCTGGATGCTGGTGTCCGTGTCCAGCGCCCCTGTCGGCTCGTCGGCGAGCAAAATTTCCGGATTATTGACGAGTGCACGGGCGATCGCCACTCTCTGCATCTGTCCTCCCGAGAGCTGATTTGGCTTTTTGTGAATCTGGTCAGCCAGACCGACTGCCTCCAGAGCCTCCTTCGCTCTCTTTCTCCTCTCTGCTTTGCCCACGCCTGATAAAGTCAGCGCGAGTTCCACATTCGACAGGACATTTTGATGCGGAATTAAATTGTAGGACTGAAAAACAAATCCCACAGAATGGTTCCGATAGGAATCCCAGTCACGGTCTTTAAAGTCTTTCGTCGATTTTCCATTGATCACCAGATCCCCGCTTGTATAGTGATCCAGCCCGCCGATGATGTTGAGCAAAGTAGTCTTTCCGCCTCCCGACGGTCCGAGAATTGAGACAAACTCATTTTTCCGAAAAGAAATGCTGATCCCCTTGAGTGCCTGTACCTTTGAGTCACCCGTCACATACTCTTTTGTGATGTTATTTAGTTGCAGCATAGGTTACTCCTTTCCTTCTCTTTTTTATTTTCTAATGTTTTGCAGGTCCCAAAGTCATGCTTTTTCATGCAAGCATGAACAGCATGACCTTTTGACCCTGGTATCATTTTCTGTAAGTATAACACACTTCTTCTCACCAGATAGAATGGATAAAATAAAATTTTTATAAATTTAACCTAGATTATTCACGGCACAGCCGTGAAAGTGGCTGAAATCCGCATAGCTACTGTATTTTAACTGAATATTGCTTTTCACCTATCAAGTGAATGAAAAAAGAGCATCCATTTGTGGTAAAATTAAGGTGCCTAATCTAAAATAATACCAACAAAAGGAGCCCTTTATGAGTATTTTAAACACCTTACCATTAGAAAGCAATAGACAGATTAAAATTAATTTCGATGGAGGCGATTTATCCTCCGATGCAGGCTTACTTCTTATCAAAGAATTCGTAAGCAAACTTGGTATTGATAAGCTTTTGGGCAAAGCTTTCAAGACCAATGATTCTGCATTGTTTCGATATCACACGGATCAGGAAAACCTGCTCCAGATGATATATATGATCATTGCAGGCTACTTCGAAGATGATGCTTCCGATGAACTTACAAATGATCCTGTATTCAAGTCTGTACTTGAAAAAGACGCCCTTGCATCACAGCCTACTGT
>JALEVQ010000087.1 GCA_022788205.1 Robinsoniella sp.
CCCATTCGATCCGCTTTCTGTACCGGCATTTTCTGTCAGTCATTACGAAAAAATCATTGAATGCCTTTTATTATACCTGTTCCTATGCCAAAGTAGATGCTTCCACCTCTTCCTCACAAGGAACCCTGTCAAGAGCCCGTCTGATCAAAAATAATCTTGCCTCATAATCCGGCAGCCCCACATAAATCTTCTCGGTCAGCCTGGGGGGCTTAAAAAGGCGCTGTCGATATCCCACAGGCGATTCGTCGCCGCTAAGATCAAAATATCCGAACGATCCGAGACTGAAAAGCCATCCATCTGGCTGAGAAGTTCCGGAACCAGGCGGTTCATGACTGTGGAATGTCCTCCACGCTTGCTGGCAAGCACTTCAAATTTCATGTTTGATTAAAATTCTCTCAAAATCAGCTCCGTAATACCTTCATTCTGTCCCATCTCAATTCTCCTCACTTTTGACTCTCTCCCGTAGCTGAATTCTTCCCGCAAACCTCTCTGGATTCTTGTCCCACCGTGATAGCCGTGGATGACACGAATCCGATATACACTGCTACCGGCACAGTGAACCTGTTTTGCCACGGCTTTTACTGCTTCCTCCACGTTCATTCCATGCACATCTATTTCAATAATTCCAGATATCATCTCATCTTTTGTTCCTTTCTCTGTCACTGTTCTATTTTCTTCTTTTTTTATTTTTTCCTGCACAGCTCAAATGGTCTCCTAAGTTTTTATCACGCATATTCTCCAGATACACAATTCAGAAAAATTTTATATTAAAAATAATTGATCATAAGATTTTTTTCTGTTAGGATATGCTGTGGGGTGATATGCGAATACGGGGTAGGATTGCGAGAGTGCCTCGGCACGGAGCAATCCGTGGGCTTTTATAATTGGTAGTGACGCCACCAGGCGTCATATCCGTTTACTATTTACTATACGAACAGGAGTTGTTTTTATGAATACTTCGCGCTTTGATCAATTGGATGGCTTGCGCGCATTTGCCATTTTTCTTGTCGTCGCCAGCCACACTTCCGCCTTCGGATTAAAAGGACAGGGCGGCATCGGTGTCGCCATCTTTTTTGTGCTGAGCGGATTTTTGCTCGTCCTTCCTGGCCAGCAAGACGGGGAGGAGCGATTTTGTTCTCCATCTTCTGTCTTTTCCTTTTATCTCAGACGCATTCTGCGCCTTCTTCCGACCTACTACCTTGTCATTTTCACGGTTTACTGGCTGACAGATTCCCATGAAAACCTGCTCGGCAATCTTTTCTTTTTTAACTGCCAGGGGCATTTGTGGTATTTACAGCAGGAGCTTCTCTTCTGTGCGATCGCTCCTTTTTTGATGATGCTTCTCCACTTTTTAAAGACTAAGGGAAAATTCAACAATCTTGCTGTTTTCTTTTTTCTCTTAATTCTCGCTTGTCTTTCTCAGAGATATCTCAGCGCAGATGTCTTTTCGCTTTCGAGACACGGAGCAAGACAACCGTTTCGCCTCGCTCTTTTTCTTGTGGGAATGGCTTTTGGATATCTTTATAAATATGGCACTTTCTCTGCCATCCGAACTACACTTGGACGTCATGCTGCCGATGTTGTATGTCTGCTTTTGCTTTTTGCCTCCATCTTCAGCGCTCCTTCCTTTCTCGGAAAATGTAATCCCCTGTTCTCCTCCTATTATATCGGATGGGACAGACCGCTTTTATGTGCCGTCGCAAGCGGAGTTTTTCTTTTTCTGCTGCTTGCCAATCCTGCCGGAATCACGGCGCGCATTTTCCAGATACGTCCCTTTGTGATGATCGGGAAAGTCAGCTATGGCATCTATCTGGTCCATTTTTTTCTGATCTCGTATGCCGATTTTTCTACGCCGTCACGCGTCTTCTGTGCAGTCTTTTTTACAAGCCTTGGCATTGCCATGCTCTTGCATGAATGGGTGGAAAAACCGCTGCAAAAGCTCTGTTTAAAACTGACAAAATGAGTGTCTTCCTCTTTCTATCCGTCATTTTTTGCCACCTGATTATTGACACTTGCCAAAAAAAGTGTATACTATATCTTATCCGTTGGCATATGTCAAAATCAAAGGAATAAGAAGCTTCCACCAGTTTTTGGTTCGAAGTTAAGGAGGGTTCATCATGAAAATCGCAATTCCAGTAGATCACAATTGTATCGACTCAACGGTATGCAGTTCTTACAGTCATGCCCCTTATTTTATGCTGTATGACTTTAAGACGAACGAATACCAATTTTTATTAAACCGGTTTGACGAGACAGTAAAGAGAGCTGACATCACTGCTACCCAGATTTTAGCCGACCAGCAGGTTCATATTCTTGTGACGAAACACTGTGCAAGACATACCGCCTCTCTGGTAAACGATGCTGATATTCGTGTGTACCGTGCAAAGTATGATACCATCCAGGAAAATATCGACGCATTTGAGAGAAATGAATTGGAGATCATGACAGAGCTTCGCCCAGATCTCTACCAGAATTCAGAACAATAAGTTTACCGTTTTGTCAGAATATCTGGCTCCCACAGACATATTTTGCCTGAATGTGCCGGTCATCCGACAGATAGATCATTCTCTCTAGTCTCTGCCGCACACTCAGCGCATGTGGATATGGAAGCTTCGCATCATTGAGCACAATCGCATCCATCTCATAGCCTTTTTCGAAGCTTCCCACTTTCCCGAAAAAGCTTCCGCCGCCTTTTGTCCCCAGGAAAAATGCTTCTTCCAATTTCAGCGGAGGTTGACTTTGATCGACCAGACGCCATCTCATCTTCGACATCTGCACCGCTTCTCCCATCGCCCGAAAGATCGATTCGGAAAATCCAGCTGCCATGTCCGTGCCAAGCCCTATCTTCATCCCGCGCTCCAGATAAGTGCGCACCGGAGCGATCCCTGAAGACAGATTCATATTCGACTGAGGACAGTGTGCAATCCACACTCCTCTCTTTTTCATCAATTCGAGTTCCTTTTCATCCGAATAGATACAATGCGCCATGACCGTATTTCCATTCTCGCCAAACAATCCATATTTCTCATATGCTTCCCCATAACACTGTGTATCCGGGTAAAGTTCATGGACCCAGGAGATCTCATTAGGATTTTCGGAAAGATGCGATTGCACTGGCAGATGATACTGTCTTTGAAGATCTGCAATGCCTTCCAAAAGTTGTCCCGAACAGCTCGGTATAAAGCGTGGTGTCAGGATTGGCTTCACATTTTGATACGCCCCTTCCACCCTCGAAATCCATCTCTTCGTCGCCTCGACTGATTTCCCCGAACTCTCACGCAGCATCTCAGGACAATTCTGATCCATATTTACTTTCCCGACATACGTCTTCAGCCCCGTCGCCTCCATCCAGTCCATCAGGCAGATCGTCGCCTCCGTGTGGATGGTTCCGAAGATAACCGCCCTTGTGGTCGCACTCTTTTTCATCGTATCTGCAAACATCTGGTATGCACGGTTGGCATATTCCAGGTCAGAGAATCTTGCCTCCTCCGGAAATGTGACGGTGTCAAGCCACTCTAAAAGCTCAAGATCCATCGCGAATCCCCGAAAGGCAAACTGCGGCGCATGAAGATGGAGATCCACGCATCCCGGGACAATCAGACACTCCCCATAGTCCCGCACTTCAAAATCGCAGTATTTTTCCGGAATCTCTCGAAAAACACCTGCTGACTTTCCATCCTCACACACCAGAAAGCTATTCTCTTCTATGATCAAATTTTTGCTGTCCTGACTATAACAGATATTTCCTTTTAGAATAACATTCTCCACTTTTCTCACCTTTTTCTCCCTTCCCATTCTACTGCGCAGACAGTTTATAGAATCGCAGTACATGGAGGGGATAATATTGATCACCGTAGGCCCACGGTCCCATCGTCTCTGCATCCGAAGCGTCCCGCAGCACTTCTCCGGAAGCCTGTCTGGCATATTCCTGGGCATATTCCTCGGTCCATCGCACATCTCCTTTTTCCTGCAAAAATGCAAGAAAACCATCGATACCAAAATTATATCCCTGAAGTGCGATTTTAATCTTTTCTATATCTCTTGGATTTTTACATTCTACTTTTTCCAGCGCATATTTCAGCTCTTGTATTCCACAGTCAATCGAATAGGACGGATCTGTAATTCCGTTTGGGACATGCGGGTAAAGCGTATTCACTACGCCTTCTGCACACTGCATCACATCGAGAGAGCGTCCTCCGCTCTCCTGCATCATGACCGCCATAATCAGATCCACATACGGTGTCATTCCATATTTCTCTGCGACCATCTCCACTTCGCTGCGATAACTCTCGCATTCTTGTGTGAGCACAATCTCTCCCTCTCTTCTCAAAATGCCACTTCGAAGCACAATGACAAGAATCCCTGTGAGCACCAGTGCCACCGCAATCACAGCCATCGTCACACGTTTTTTAATCTGTCTTTCTCGTCTTTCTTTCCAATCATCCATCGTCTCTTCCCAGCACTACCTTTTCTCCCCAAGACACAAAAACGCTGCCGCACCTTGTCTTAGAAGGTCGGCAGTGTCTTTTCTTACATGCTCATACGCATTAGCGTCTCTAGTGTCCGTGCAGCCAGATGCGCAAGCGCCCTGTCTGCCGTCCACTGAGACTGGGCTTTATAGTAATTCTTTTCTCAGCTCTTCTGCACTTTTCAAGGAAAGCTGTGCTGGAGCGACATCCAAAACACTCTTTGCCCCCACTTGACCTGCTTTGCTCATGCGGTATGCTGCTCTCGCGTAAATCACCAGAACACTTGCTGTGAATTCCGGATTTGAATCTAATTTCAGGGAATATTCAATCACATGTGTCATATCTCCCGCCGTCTTTCCGGTGCGGATTACAAAGCCGCCATGCGGCATTCTGCTGTGCTTTTCTTTTAATTCTTCTTCTGTGATGAAGGTCACCGTCGTGTCGTAATCGGAGAAGTAATTCGGCATCGTCTTGATTGCCTCCTCGATCGCCTTCAGATCTGCGCCTTCCTCCGGCACAACGTAGCACTCTCTCAGGTGCTTCTGTCTTGTCGTCAGCTGAGGTTCTGTTCCTTTGCGCACTTCCTCCACTGCGGAGTCAATCGGAACGGTGTACTGAATTCCGTTTTTCACTCCAGGCACACGGCGAATCGCATCGGAATGTCCCTGGCTTACACCCTTGCCCCAGAAAGTGTAGGTGCTTCCCTGTGGGAGAATAGACTGTGCATAGACACGGTTGATAGAAAACATTCCTGGATCCCAGCCGACAGAAATAATGCTGACATGACCGTTTTCCTTTGCCGCATCATCCATCGCTGCAAAATATTCCGGAATGCGCGCATGTGTGTCAAAGCTGTCAATCGTATTAAAGTTCTTTGCAAACTTTGGTCCCATCACAGGCAGGTCTGTCGCAGAACCTCCGCACAGAATCATGACATCGATCTGGTCTTTTCTCTTCTCCGCCTCATCCACATGATAGACAGGAACTCCTTCTGTCTTAATTTTGAGTTTTTCCGGATCTCTTCTCGTAAACACGGCAGTCAGCTCCATATCCTCATTCTGTCTGATGGCAGCTTCCACTCCGCGTCCGATATTTCCATATCCTACAATTCCAATTCTGATTTTTTCCATGTTTCTACTCCTTTGATTATCAATAGAAATCTTGCTTCGCTTTATTTTACCATCATTCCTGTGATTTTTCCACTCTAAAATTGTAAAGCTGATATCACCCGATTTTATCCGAGATCTCTTTTGCAAACTGATATGCCCTTTCAAGATCCGAGTGATCCGGGTGGAGGAGCGCCTCGTCATAGTTTTGGATCATCTGGCGTGCCACTGACTCAGTCTCTGGGTTTTCCAGCATCTGTTCGTATTTTTTTCGGATAGACGATCCCATCTTTCCCTGGCAGAAAAAGGATCCCAGATATTCTGCATCATCGGGCATCCATGCCATGATCTGCTGCTCTACCTTTTTTTCATACGCTTCATCCCGTCTGAAACCACCTGTAGCAAAAAGCGCAATCTTTTTTCCCTCGAGTTCATCCAGATATTCCAAGACATCCAGACTGGCACTCCCGCGGTTCACCCAGAATCCCACAAAATACACATCTGCATCTGCTCCGGTATTTCCACCTTCTTCCAGATCAACGATATCCTTTGCGGAAGACTGAATTCCATCATAGATGCTCATCGCTACTTTTTTCGTGTTGCCTGTTTTGCTCACAAAAACTACTTTATATGTCATGGTCATTATTCCTTCTTTCTGTTACCATTTCCTCTATCCTAATTCTTTTTGGCATCAGAAACAAGAAAATTTCTCTAAACAATTCTAAAAAAAGCAAGAACATTTTTAAGTCATCTCGCCGCAACAACATCGTCTTACGGTTTTGTCTCCGGCTCTTGCTGCTCAAAGATCTCTGCTCTGCGCGCGCCCTCGATCAGCGCAATCCATAAGAACAAGAAAAACGTGATCGCACTTTGACTGATATTGACGGTCGACTGTGCCGCATAGGCAATCACTCCTGCTGCCCACACGAGCAAAACTCTATGTTTCTTCGAATATCGCAATGCCGTGCCGACACTCTGGCACAGAATACCGACATATGCTGTGAATCCTGCAAATCCAATGGTCACAAGGTACTGCAGATACTCATTGTGGGCATTATCATAGATTCTCCCTGCAATCTGTATCATCTCACTGCGATAATACTGATTCATCAGCATACGAACGGTCTCCAGCCCGCACCCAAAAATTTTTTGCAGCAGAGGAAGATCCAGATAGATCCAAAAGCATCTCTTCCACACAAATCCGCGATAGGTCCCCCACTGATCATCAAACTCAAGCAATGCACTTTTTCTGAAAAAACTTTGAAGCGAGGAATAGTTCACTGCGACGGCAATCACTGCACACAAGACCATAATCAAAAGTACGATCGATAAAAGCTGTTTTTTGGTAAAATTTTTCTTTTTCAAGAAACGCATAGCTCCCAAAAGAAGCGGGTAGATCACCCCAATCGCCACAGCGAGAATGAAAAATCTGGTGTCAGCAAATACCTGTGCCACCCCTCCTTTATAGGCAATCGCCCCTTTTCCTGCCAATTCCTGAAACAGTCCCATCATTCCAGAAGTGGCAAAGATCAGAATCATGCCATAAACCCATGGTCTTAAAAAGCGCTTTTGGACATGAAAAACGATCAGTGAAAAGATACACACGGCTATCAGACCCAAAAATCCTCCGTCGCTGTTGCCCGCAATCAATCCAGCCATGCCGATAAGAATACCCACGATTCCTCTGATTCTGCTGCTTTTTTTTTCTGCCGTACAGAAATCCAGAAACGCCATGCTGACATACATGCTGGCAAATCCTGAGAAGATGTTGATATTTCCGATCGTCGAGATAAACATAGACTGCTGCTCTTTCGACAAAATCATCTGAATATTCAGAGGATCAATCATAAAATGGTTCAGAACCGCAAGCTGATTGACCGCTGCGCCTCCTAAAAAGAAAATCCACGGTATCACTTTGCTTTTTCGGTATCCTCTTGAGACCATCACATAGGACAGAATGTAAAGAAGCATCGCAAGCAAACCATTGTACCGTCCCTCTGCCCCGCTCCATGCCTCGTCCTTATATTGTGTAAAGATCTGGGAGATCAGACAGCATACCAGAAAAAACAACACCCATTTATCGGTTGATGACAGCCAAAACAGACGCTTTCTGTGTGTTCTCTCTCTGAGGCAAAATGCCAAAAGCACCACCATCACCGCCGCATAGATCCCTGTTGCGATTCCAAAAAATGCATACTTTGAGAACAAAATATTGAAAAAGCCATTTTGATAGTACAGCGGAAAAATACCGCCCATCACTGCAAGATAAATCCAGGTCAATTTCTGTGCCAGAATCCACCCTTTCCTTTTTTCTTCCATTTTTTTCTTCCTCTTAATCTTCTTACTATTGCTTGAATCCAAATCTCCAGCCCTTAATTTTTGCTATTATATCACTTTCTGTTTTCTGATACAACCGCTGTCACAAATTATTCATAAAAAAATCCCGCGCTCTGCTATCCTCATTCATAAGAATACTACAGACCGCAGGATCTCTCCTGTCTCTATCTTTTTCTTTTATCTCGCTTTGATCAAAAATCTATCAACGCCGCTCCCCAGGTCAATCCCGCTCCAAATCCTGAGAGGATCGCCCGGTCGCCCTCTTTGATGCGACCTGTTTTTTTCCACTCATCCAGCAAAATCGGGATGCTCGCTGCAGAGGTATTGCCGTAATGGTCAACATTGACCGGGAATTTGCTCTCCTCCACATTCAGTCTCTTTGCGACAGACTGAATGATTCTTTTGTTTGCCTGGTGAAGGAAAAACCAGTCAACCTCTTTGGCTGAGAGATTTGCTTTCTCTAAAACTTCCCCGATACACTCTGGCACTTTTCTCACCGCAAATCGAAACACTTCTTGTCCATCCATCCACAACGTTTCTCTCTGATCTGATGTCTCGCTCCACATGTTTGCTTTTCTGTGGCAGTCACATGTCAGCACATTTCCTTTCTCGCCATCTGCATGCTGCACGAAAATGTACGGATTTTCACTTTCGTTGTCCATCTGTACCACTGCTGCCCCAGCGCCGTCTCCAAACAAGACACAGCTGCTTCTGTCTGTCCAGTCTATCATCTTTGAGATCGTCTCCGCACCGATAATCAGCGCTGTTTTATAGACACCAAGGGAAAAGTACGCATACACCGTGTTGAGTGCAAACAGAAATCCTGAACACGCCGCATTCATCTCAAAGGCTGCCGCATGGCGGCATCCAACTGCTCCCTGTACAGCGCACGCTGTGTTCGGAAGGCTTCTGTCCGGCGTGAACGTTGAGACAATTACAAGGTCAATCTGTTCCGGATCCACCTTGGCATCTTCCAATGCCTTTCTCGCTGCTTCCACTGCCATGGAAGTGGTTGTCTCCTGTGTGGCAATTCTTCGCTGCACAATACCTGTCCGCTCTCTGATCCACTCATCACTCGTGTCCACAATCTGAGAAAGCTCATCATTCGTCACAATTCTTTTGGGAAGCGCACTCCCTGTCCCTACTATTTTCATTCTCATATCAAATACCTGCTCTAATTATTTTGATTATCAAACTATTTTCAAGGTAAGTATATGCGCTTCTCTAATGTTTGTCAATGCTTTTTTCTCTAATGTACGACAAACCTTCCCTTTGTCTTATTCTCTGCCTGTGCTCCCAAATCCGCCGCGTTCCTCTGCCTCCAGGTGCTCCACTTCCTCAAAGCAGATTTCCGGCTGATTTTCTACAATGCGAAACTGGCAGATTCTGTCATTGACATGGACAACCGTATCTCTCACAGCCAGAACCGGCATCTTATAGATGTCTTTCTCTGAACAGTAACTGCCGTCCACAATACCGACTCCATTTGTCTGAATCAGACCAAAATTTTTGAAAGTAGAACTTCTCGGGGCAATATGTGCCTCGTACCCCTCTGGCAATTTCATCGAAATTCCAAGCGAAATCAGGGCAAACTCTCCTTTTTTCAGGTGCACCTCCTCTGCTGCTCGCAGATCAATCCAATCTCCCTTTGATATTTTTTTTATCTTTTCAATTTCCTTGCTGTGATACAAAATCTGAATTTTTTCCATCGCCTTTACTCCTCATGTAATACAATCTTGCCACTTTCCAGCGTCTTCTGCACATCTATCACTCTCTGGTTCGCACTGCCTTTCCAGTGGAGTGTCTTGTCCAACTGTTCTCTGATAAATTCTCCATCTACCATGACATCCAAATACTTTACAATCTCCAATCTTCGAACTTCCTCCCACACAGATCCTGTGTACAGCCAGATTGTTTTCTTCGGATAACGTGCTCGAATTTCTTTCGCAAGCTCTGTCACATCAGCCAAATTCTGTGGATGGAGAGGATCACCACCACTGAAAGTGATGCCTGAGATGTAATCTTTGTCCAGTTCATCCATCACTTCTTTCTTTGCGTCCTGATCAAACAAAAGCCCTCCGTTGGGATCCCATGTAATTTGATTCTGACACCCCGGACAGCAATGATTGCAGCCTGCCACCCAAAGCACTACCCTGAGTCCGTCTCCGTTTAGCATATCATCCTTGGTAATGTTATGAAATCTCATGAATTTTACTTCCCTTTCTCTTGTCAAAAAAACTGCTGCAGCTTTTGTACTGCAGCAGTCTTTATTTTTTTAATTTTTTGACGATTGCTCGTTTCGTTATCTCAATACTTTATTTTGAAAGATTTTTGAAGCTCAGAGCCATCTTATAAACAGCCTCTGCACTCTCTGCGTCCTCAGCGTTACCTGTCAGCATATAAGCTACTTCATCGCTCTTCAGATAATAAACGATGCTGTATTTATCCTCACCTTTTGTTTTCCAGCAAGCACTTACCAGATCCCATTTTCCAATGCTTTCTTTCTGATATGCCAGAACTTCTCTGTCTTTCTCTTCCTCAAACTCTTCTGCTGTCTCTGGATAATCTTTGATTGCCAGTTCTGCTGATTTGATGCTCATGCTAGATACTCTCAGGCTATTATCTCCGGAAGTAAAGGTAACTCTGCCATTCTTTTCTTCAGTTTCCCAAGTGTCATCTGGAAGTACTAAAGTGAAATCGTCATTTTCAAAGACAACTTTCTCCTCTGTTTCTTCTGTCTCAGTCACTTCCTCAGTTTCTGTTTCCTCTTCGGTCTCTGTCTCTACCTCAGTCACTTCCTCAGTCTCCTCCTCGGTTTCTGTCTCTGTCTCAGTCACTTCCTCAGTCTCCTCTTCGGTTTCTGTCTCTGCCTCAGTCTCCTCCTCGGTTTCTGTCTCTGTCTCAGTTACTTCCTCAGTCTCCTCTTCAGTTTCCGTCTCTGCCTCGGTCACTTCTTCAGTCTCGGTCTCTGCTTCCGTCTCTTCTGCATCTGCCACCGTTGCATCTGCCATCGTCGCATCTGCTGGTGTTGCCGGCAGTTCCTGGCGCTCGAACTCGAAGCTCAGAACTGCATCATACAATCTATCTGCCTTTGCTTCGTTCGCATAGGATACTGCTGAAATCATATATGCCTCGTTCTCACTCGATGTCATATAGATCACACTATAGAAAGCTGGCTCTTCCTCTGAAGTATATTTAATGTAAGCGGATACTGTATCGAGATCATCGCTGATTTCCTTTGAGTATTCCAGAACTTCAGCGGTGTATGCTCCGGTATCCTGCTGCGCTGTCTGCTCTGCAAATGCTTCTTTTGTATCAGGATTCTGATCGAGCATTAACGCATTTTTAAGACCTGCCTCAAGAGCGTGTGCCACATAAATAGCCTCCTCCTCTCCAGAAACAAGGTACATCTGTTCTCCTTCTGTTATAACCAATTCTTCCCAGCTGTCGTCTGGCAAAGTCAAATGGAAAGCTCCGTCAGGAGAAGTGTATTCTACTGGTGTTGCGTCTGCCAGCGTTGCATCTGCCGGTGTTGCCTCTGCCTCATCGATCTCTGCGTCTGCTGGTGTTGCTTCAGTCTCTTCCTCAACCTCTGCATCTGCTGGCGTTGCCTCGGTCTCAACCTCTGCTACTTCCTCTGTCTCTGCTTCCGCTGGTGTTGCCTCAGTCTCTTCCTCAACCTCTGCGTCTGCTGGTGTTGCTTCGGTCTCTTCCTCTGCTTCCGCCGGTGTTGCCTCTGCCGGAGTAGCTTCTGCTGGTGTAGCATCTGCTGATGTTGCGTCCGCTGCTTCGGACTGCTCTGCCGTTTCCTCTTCAGTTTCTTCTGCTGTCTCTTCCTCAGTTTCTTCCGCTGTCTCTTCCTCTGTCGAAACCTCAGTCTCGGTCTCTACTTTTTTTGTCTCGGTCTCTTTTTCATCAGATCCTCCACATCCACTCAGAGCTGCTGCACTTAAAGTGATACACAGAGTCGCCATTACCAGTTTCTTTTTCATCCTACCCACTCCTTAATATGAAATAATTATTTTTGTAACCATTCAGTTTTTTCGCAGCTATACAAATTCTGAACCGTTACCCATTTTTCTTACACTTTTATCATTAGGAAATCCAGAGAATTTTCTAATGAAAAACCGTCTCAAGCAACCACTTGAGACGGCAATAAACAAAATAAAAACAATGCTCCTGCGCTTCTGTTCCCGAAATCTGCCGTGTGTGCAGGCATATTTAGATAGTTCTTACCCTATTTTATTGATTCATCTTTTATCGTTAGCTGTGCTTTGCGTTACGTTTAGAATAGTACAAAACTGAAATCTTGTCAATACAATTTCTTCTGTACATTTTCAATTCTTATCGATTGTCAACATCCTTTATGCTGAAGCTGACGCGTCCCTGCTTATCTTTTCCGAGACATACCACCTTCACACGGTCTCCCAGTGTCAGCACATCTTCCACGCGGTTGATTCTCTGCTTAGAAATTTTGGAGATGTGTACCATTCCCTCTTTTCCCGGAGCGAACTCCAAGAAAGCGCCGAATTCTTTGATGCTGACAACTTTTCCGCTGTAAATCTGTCCTTCCTCGAACTCGGACACAATAATACGAATCAGCTCTGCTGCTTTTTCCATGGAAGCCTGATCAATTCCACAGATCGATACAGATCCGTCATCTGTGATATCAATCTTCACTCCTGTCTCGTCGATGATAGCATTGATGGTCTTTCCTCTCTGTCCGACTACATCTCCGATCTTCTGAGGATCAATCTGAGTCTGAATAATCTTTGGAGCATATTTTCCAACCTGCTCTCTCGGCTTGGAGATCACCGGATCCATCACATGATCGAGAATATATAATCTCGCCTCTCTTGTGCGTGCGATTGCTTCCTCAATGATTGGTCGTGTCAGACCATGAATCTTGATATCCATCTGGATCGCTGTGATTCCTTCGCGTGTACCTGCCACTTTGAAATCCATATCTCCAAAGAAGTCTTCCAGACCCTGGATATCCGTCAGCACAATGTAGTCATCGTCTGTCTCGCCTGTGACAAGACCGCATGAGATTCCGGCAACCGGCTTTTTGATCGGCACGCCTGCAGACATCAGCGACATGCTTGATGCACAGATACTTGCCTGAGAAGTAGAGCCGTTTGACTCGAAAGTCTCAGATACTGTACGGATTGCATATGGGAACTCTTCTGCTGACGGAAGTACTGG
>JALEVQ010000125.1 GCA_022788205.1 Robinsoniella sp.
AGGCGGGTATTCCAATGCTCCGAATATGTGGATAACTTCAATATAAGATACTGAAAAAAATCTCTGTTTTGACGAAAAGATTTTTTCAGAGAAAGTAAATCTGATATAAGGTACTCAGCCGTTAGGCTGAGTAGTTACAATGCAAAATATCGTACGCAACCGAGTGTATATTTATTGGTTGCATTAGGTTGATCAAGGTTGTATAATAGATTCTATGAATGCA
The DNA here is from genome assembly GCA_022788205.1 of Robinsoniella sp. Lineage (GTDB taxonomy): Bacteria > Bacillota > Clostridia > Lachnospirales > Lachnospiraceae > JAGZHZ01. The sequence goes on from JALEVQ010000125.1 coordinate 224, forward strand.
GTGATCATACACAGCATAGAGGTACAGGAAGGAAAGGGAAATTTCTGAGATTTACAGGGGAGATAAATTTTGAGGAAAATAGGATTTTTCTGGAAAAACTACAGGTATTCGCTGATACCCACAGTCAAGAACATGGGTGCACGGCGCGGCAGATTAATAAGGAGGAATCAGTATGGATTTATTTGACAAATTAAATAACCTGTTCACAGAAGCAGGGAAAGAAGTGGAACAGAAGGCAAAGGAAGTTTCAGACAGTATGAGACTGAATGCGAAAATCCGGGACGAGAAGGCGGCAATCAAAGAGTGTATGGAAAAGATTGGTCGTCTGTACTACGAAGAACAGCAGGGGAAAGGCGCCGGAGTTTACCAAGAGAGCTTTGACAGGATCCATAAATCTCAGGAGGCAATCCGTCAGGCAAAGAAAGAGCTGGAAGAATATCGGAAAAAAGAAGAGTGCCAGTATTGTGGTGCTGCGATGCGCAAAGAAGATCTTTTCTGCAGCAAGTGCGGAATGAAGAGAGAGCAGCCATGCTCAGAGGAGCAAAAAACACCGGAAGAGGCAGAGGAAGCAGCGACAGAAGAGAAAGAAACTTCAGAAAATCCTGAGCAGGCGGAGCAGACGGAAGACAAAGCTTCGGAGAATGTGGAAATGGAGACGGCAGAGAGCATGGATTCAGAGACAGCAGAGGCGGCAGACGAGGTATCGGACAGTGCAGACAGCGCAGAACAAGAATAAGAGACAGGAATAATGAGCGCGCTGTGCCAATAAGATGTACAAGTCACGCAGCTGGCATAAATTTGAAGGATTTGGGGAGTAGGATTTCTTGATGGACAAAAAAGAGGTATCGATTGTTTTGTTTAAAGCAGGAGGAAAAATTATGGGATTTTTTGAAAAACTTACGACTACAATTAACTCTACAGGCAAAGAAGTGGAGCAGAAAGCGAAGATGGTATCCGGGACTGTGAAATTGAACAGTCAGATCAAGGAGATCAACGAGATGATTCAGAGCTGCTTTAAGCAGGTAGGAGAATTGTATTATAAAAAAACAGGCGGTTTCTGCGAGGATGAGGAGATTGCGGCACTGTTTGAGAAGATCAGAAAAGGCAAGGAAGACATACAATCTGCTGAGCGAGAGATTGAGACACTCAAGGGGATTTATCGGTGCAAAAATTGTGGGGCAGAGATGCGAATCACAGACAATTTTTGTATGATGTGCGGAACGAAGAGGGAGGACGCTTCGCAGATGATCGAGGAGGCAACAGTGGATTCTGAAGCGATTGTGACAGATATCGATGAGAAGGAGCCTCAGGAACAGGATGTTGAGGAAAAAGAACTTCAGGAGAACGAGGAGGCTGACCTCGAAAAAGAACAGACGCCTGATAATTCAGAGGAGGCAGATCTGAACCTTGATGAGAGCGAGGCAGATCTGGAGGATCAGGGGTCAGAAGAGCAGACAGATGTGGAAGAGGAATGGGGAGAAGACATCACCTTAGACAATGCAGACGATGAGAAAATGATCGATGAAGCTGCCAAAGAAGCGGACAGAGCAGAGGCAGAAATGATAGAGGAAGAAGACTCATCAAAAGAAGAGAGCAAAGAAGAGACCAAAGAAGAGAGTAAGGAAGAGGATGAGGAAGAAGGAGAAGGGATCGATCCGGCTGATTTTGAGGATGGAACGGATACGGTAAAATAATTCTCCAAAGATCTGCCTGAGAGCAAGATGGCAGGCAGACAGTTGACAGGCAAAAAGAAGAACAGAAGGGAAGGGTTTGCTTTGAGAAAATGGCTGGGGATGACGGAAAATCGCGAGCTCATCATTCATGGATTTCCACTCAATGGAGGACAGGTCCTATTTTTGCTGGCGGTGATAATGGAAATCGGATATTTTTTGCCGTGGTATTTTCACGGAGGAGAGATGATGAATGGATTTGGAGTGTCGATGAGAAATATGATTTATTTCTGCACGATGTTGTGTCCGATCGCGATTGGCGCTGTCTTTTGGGTCGACGGCAAAAGATGGGGCAGAGAAAAATATGTGTTGACGTTATGTCTCTCGTTTCTTTATTTTTTGCTGTTGGGTTGTTCTCTGATCGGAGCATGCAGACGGGCAGATGCAACAGGAAAGTTGATCTGGCTGTGTCTGATCTGTTCAGGAATATGCCTCATTTTGTCAGCACTTTCTCTTTGGTTCAACTGTGAAGAGCAGAAGGTAGGGCAAAAAGAAATGGGCAAAGCGAAAGGAAAAAAAATATGTAGTTTCTGCGGAACCGTGCTGGATGTAAATGCAAAGTTTTGCAAGGAATGCGGAAATCCGTTTGAAGAGACTCCGATTGAGGAGAAAAAAGAAGAAGTAAATTACTGTGCATATTGTGGCAGAAAAGTGGGAACGTGTGTCCAGTATTGCGTTCATTGTGGAATCAAACTGGAAGAGCATGCACTCTACTGCCCGTCATGCGGGAAAAAGGTGGAGCGCTGTCACGAATAATCAGAGAAAGCTCCGCATAAGATGAGATAAAAAAGAAATGGTGGGCAAAAAGATGACCGACTATTCTCGTTTTATCGCCTACATATACGAATATGTAAATGGAATAAAACAATATAATGCAGGTTTTACAAAAGTAGAGGTTCGCAATGGAATCTGTAAGATCCAGCTTGTGATAAAAAACACAGGGCGTGAGAGCAAAGTCAAAATTTACGGATTAGTGCGGACACAGGGATGGCTGCTGGGAATTTTACTTGGGGAAGGGCAGATACAGAGACAGCGGTTAGATGTCAGAATTGTCACAGATTCCCAGAAAGTCGGAGGTTCCGAATATCCATTCCAAAAGATTACAGGGCTTTTTATCCAAGGCACAGAAGGGCGTACTTACGCAACGGCATGGGATGAAGAGCCTCTTTTGTTGGAAAAATTTGTCACAGAATTGCCGGAAGAGGTACATGCCAAGACAAGCAAAGAAGAAACGGTTCAAGATGAAGATGTCCAGACAGAACATCAGGAGATGAAGGTACAGATCATCACATCGCAGGAGACGGAAATAGAGACGGAGAAAACAGAGACAAAAGAAACAGAGACAAAGGAAACAGAGGAAGAGAAAACAGAGGCAGAAAAAACAGAAATGCAAGTGCAGATGACAGAAATTGTACCCGAAGAAAACAGAGATGAAGAGACAGAGATGACAGAGATACCACATGAACCCGAGATGGCACAGGAAGTGGAAAGGAGAGAAGAACAAATAGAAGATTCACAAAGAACGGATGAAGAGGAAATAGAGAATGTGCAGAAAACAGAAAATCTGATGGAAGAGCGGTGGCAAAAGATCCTCGATTCCTACTCCCGTGTGGACCCATTTGAAGATCAGGAATTCACAGCCTGTGTCCAGATTTCTCCAGGAGATTTGGCGACGATCTGGCAAAAAGAATGGCGTCTTGCCAGAAATAGTTTTTTGTTGCATGGCTATTATAATTATCGCCATCTGATCCTAGGACGGACCGGAGATGGCAGGTGGATTGTGGGCGTCCCAGGTGTCTATGAGAGGCAGGAGCATTTTGTGGCGAGCAGATTTGGCTTTGCCGGGTTTAAGCCGGCAAAACAAGGGAAAGAGGGGGAGAGACCATTCGGCTATTGGTGCAGAGTGCTGTGCTGATCCAAAAAAGAATGCGAGATCATTTACTCGACTCCGCGCAGCTTTGCAGAAGGGATTGTCTGCTGCACGATGGAGAGATAGTGGTGAAGCTCTTCGTCCGTACAGCTGTGAAAGCCGGGGGTCATGACACCATCAGAGTCTTTGTATGACTGCAGAAAATACTGGCGAGATCCAGAGATCCACCTTGAGATGGAAATAAAATCTTCTGCACGATGCAGCTCCCTGACAACAGTCGTGCGAAATTCGTATTCGGTCTCACCGCTCAGAAGAAATTGAACGGATTCTTCAATAGCAGAAAGCGGAATGGAGCATCCGCAGACATCTGGATATCGTTCCCTGGAAGATTTGATGTCCATGGCAATGTAATCGACCAGATGACGGTCCACAAGTGACTTTATGACATCGGGGCGCGAACCGTTTGTGTCCAATTTTACGAGATAGCCAAGTTCCTTTAGAAGGGCGGCAAGCTCAGGAAGCTGGGGGGAGAGAGTGGGCTCTCCTCCACTGATACAGACACCTTCCAGGATGCCTTGACGTTTTTTGAGGAAGGAGAAAATTTCATCGAGAGACACCAAAGGTTCCTTGTCAGGTGTGAGGACAAGCGGGCTGTTTTGGCAGAAGGGACAGCGGAAATTGCAGTGCCCCAGAAACAAGACTGCACCAGTGTGACCGGGATAATCTAGCAGCGTAAGTTTGTTGAATCCGTGGATCTGAAGCCCTTCCAGTTTGTAAGATTCCGGATTTAAAGATGTCCTCTCGGAAAAGATTTTTTCATTGTGTTTTGACGGTTGATTTTCCATATTTTTACTTATATTTTTTTTCATATTTTTTTGTCTTTCCTTCTCTATTTTTCTGATTTTTTTTGAATTCTTTTATGATTTCCAGCATAAGAAAAAGCCAGTGATTTCCTATTGCATTGAGAGATCGTGTGTGATACGATTTGTACACCTTCAAGTATATGTCAAATCCGTTTTTACATCAAGATCTGCGATAGGGTTTACAGAGAAAGAAAAAAAAGATATAATAGACACAGACCGGTACATGGAGGGCTGTGAAAGAGTGAAATCTGCGCAAAAGGATGGGGTAAATGACAACGGAAGAGAAATATATGAAACAGGCGATTTGCCAGGCAAAGAAAGCGTACGCACTTGACGAAGTTCCAATTGGGTGTGTGATTGTGTATGAGGGAAAAGTGATTGCCAGAGGATATAACAGGCGCAATACAGATAAGAACACTTTGTCCCATGCTGAGATCATTGCGATCAAAAAAGCCAGCAAGAAACTCGGCGACTGGCGACTGGAGGGATGTACGATGTACATCACCCTGGAGCCTTGTCCCATGTGTGCAGGGGCGATTGTGCAGGCGCGTGTCACCGAAGTGGTGATCGGGAGCATGAATCCTAAAGCGGGCTGTGCAGGTTCTGTGCTCAATATGTTGGAGATGGAAGGTTTTAATCATCAGGTTAAGGTGACGCGGGGAATCTGTCAGGAGGAATGCAGCGAGATGCTGACGGAGTTTTTCAGAGAGCTGCGTCAGAAAAAGAAAAAACAAAAAATAGAAGCCAATGAGATGATTTTGCGGCAATCAGAACAGCAAAACAAACAGCTCTGAAAGGTAAAAATAATTCGCACTAAATTTACAAATATACTGCAGACTTCAAGCAGACAGTGTAAAATAAAAGAAAAACTTTGTCGCAAAGGAGTCCGCATGAGTAGAGAACGCGATAGAATCGCTAAAAGAT
>JALEVQ010000110.1 GCA_022788205.1 Robinsoniella sp.
GTCGCACCTTGTTTGGCGCTCCTGCTCCAAAGGGACAGGAAATGGAAGATCACTACTTTGGTGCGTTAAAGCCAAGAGTAGCCGCTTACATGCATGATCTGGACGAAGAATTATGGAAACTTGGAATTCCTGCAAAGACCAAACACAATGAAGTAGCTCCTGCACAGCATGAGCTGGCTCCTGTCTTTGACACAGTAAACGTAGCAGTTGACCACAACCAGCTTACAATGGAAATGATGAGAAAGGTTGCAGAACGCCATGGCTTTACCTGCCTGCTCCACGAGAAACCATTCGAAGGTATCAACGGAAGCGGTAAACACAACAACTGGTCCATGACAACAAATGAGGGCGGCAACCTGTTAGATCCAGGAAAAACTCCTGCCGAAAACACACAGTTCTTAGTATTTTTGATGGCTGTGATCAAGGCGGTTGATGACTATGCAGATCTGATGAGAATTTCCGCAGCGTCTGCCGGAAACGATCACCGTTTAGGAGGAAATGAGGCTCCGCCAGCAATCGTCTCTATCTTCCTTGGCGATGAACTGACAGCTGTCTTAGATTCCATTGAGAACGACACCTACTTTGTAAATCAGGAACGTGTACAGTTAGAGATCGGTGCACACGTACTTCCTCACTTTATCAAAGATACCACAGACCGCAACCGTACTTCACCGTTTGCCTTCACCGGAAACAAATTTGAATTCCGTATGCTTGGCTCTTCCGCTTCGGTTGCAACGCCAAACATTATTCTCAACACTGCTGTGGCAGAGGCACTGTCTCAGTTTTACGATGAGCTGAAAGATACACCTGCTGACCAGATGAAGACGGCTGTCCATGAATTGTTGAAACGTGCAATCAAAAAGCATAAAAAGATTATCTTCAACGGCAATGGATACACAGAAGACTGGGTAAAAGAGGCAGAATCACGCGGTCTTTACAACTTGACTTCTACACCGGAGGCTATGAAAGAATTCATCTCCGAGAAAAATATTGACCTGTTCACCAAACATCACATTCTCACAAAAGAGGAGATTTTCTCCCGCTATGAGATTCTCCTTGAGAATTATGTCAAGACGATCGAGATTGAATCTCGCACTATGCAGGAGATGCTGACAAAAGACTTCCTGCCGTCCTTGTCCACTTATTCTGCTACAGTTGCAAAGAATGCATACGAGAAAAAGACATTCTTGCCATCTGTCTCTGTAAGTGAAGAAGAATCTCTCGTTGCTTCTCTTTCTGAAGCTTATGACAGTATTACGAAAGACATCAAACAGCTCGCCACTGCGACTGAAAATGTTTCATCCGCCGGCGGTGTTCAGGAAGCTGCTGATCTGTGTCATGACGAAGTGCTCGCAATTATGGAAAAATTGCGCCTGACAGCAAATGAAGCTGAAGCTAAGATTCCGGATGAGTATCTGCCATACCCAACCTACGATCAGTTACTGTTTTCTATCTAAACAGACAGGACGTCTGACGTCCACTGAGACTGGGTTTTTAGAGTAAATATTTTTGGTAATTACGGAAATGATTTTCATTTTCTGATTACATATCACATTTTTCTTTACGCAAAGGTGCGTTTTTCTCCCACAAGAGGGAACGCACCTTTTTCATTGGGCGAAAATTTCTCCTAGTTTTCGCCCGATCTACAAAAAAGAAAAATGTACTACTTTTTATAACAAGGAAGGAGAAATTTCTATGAGTGATTTTTCATCTGTCAACACTATATGGGTGCTTGTGGGAGCTGCCCTTGTCTTCTTTATGCAGGCTGGTTTCGCCATGGTGGAAACTGGTTTTACCCGCGCCAAAAATGCTGGTAACATTATCATGAAAAACCTGATGGACTTCTGTATTGGAACTCCGACATTCTGGATCATCGGTTTTGGATTGATGTTCGGCACCGGAAATGGTCTTATCGGAAGCATCTCTGGTATCGCTTCTGAGGCAAACTACGGAAGCTCCATGCTTCCTGACGGCGTACCGTTCTGGGCATTTCTGATTTTCCAGACCGTGTTCTGCGCAACTTCTGCCACCATCGTATCCGGTGCTATGGCAGAACGTACCAAGTTTTCCTCTTACTGTATCTACAGTTTCTTAATCAGTTTGTTTGTCTATCCAATTTCCGGTCACTGGATCTGGGGAGGCGGCTGGCTTGCCCAGATGGGATTCCACGATTTCGCGGGTTCCTGTGCCGTTCATATGGTAGGTGGCGTTGCTGCTTTGGTCGGTGCCGCTATCCTCGGACCTCGTATCGGAAAGTATGATAAAAACGGAAAACCAAAGGCAATTCCTGGTCACAACCTGACAATCGGCGCTCTCGGTGTATTTATCTTATGGTTCTGCTGGTTTGGATTCAACGGTGCTTCCACCGTGTCTATGGAAGGCGATGCAATCGTATCTGCCGGCAAAATCTTTGTCACCACAAACCTCGCTGCTGCTGTGGCAACTTTAACCGTCATGATGATCACTTGGATCCGTTTCAAAAAACCAGATGTTTCCATGTCTCTGAATGGTTCTCTGGCTGGTCTGGTAGCAATCACAGCAGGATGTGATACCGTATCTCCTACTTCTGCTGCAATCATCGGTATCATCGCTGGTTTTGTTGTCGTATACGGCATCGAATTTATTGATAAAGTCTGCAAGATTGATGACCCTGTCGGAGCAGTCGGTGTCCATGGTATGTGCGGTGCTCTCGGAACTTTATGTGTTGGTCTGTTCTCAGACGGAACCGGCACGGAGTGGAAAGGTCTGTTTACAGGTGGTGGAACTCATCTGTTAGGCGTTCAGTTTATTGGTTTTGCTGCCACTGCTGCATGGGTTGTCGTGACCATGGTAATTATCTTCCAGGTAATCAAACATACGATTGGTCTGCGTGTATCTGCTGACGAAGAGATTGCTGGTCTGGATATCAGAGAGCATGGTCTTGCAACAAGTTATGCAGGTTTCGTCACACAGGATACCGTTTCCTCTCTCAACAGCGCTCCAAACGTGATGGGAACAAAAGCTTATGCAACATCTGCATCCGCTACACAGACGCCTGCTGAGAAGCCTGTCACAGGCACACAGACAACTTCTGTCCACAAACTCACAAAAGTTGTCGTGATCACACGCCAGAATAAGCTGGAAGAATTCATGCATGCGATGAATGAGATCGGTGTGACCGGTATCACCGTCACAAACGTATTAGGATGTGGTGTGCAGAAAGGTGCCGGTTCCTTCTACCGAGGCGTTGCAATGGATATGAACCTGCTGCCGAAAGTCAAGATTGAAATCGTAGTCAGCCTTGTACCTGTACAGACAGTCGTTGAGACAGCAAAATCTGTTCTCCACACAGGTCATGTCGGTGATGGAAAGATTTTCATCTACGATATCGAAAATGTTGTGAAGGTTCGTACCGGTGAGGAAGGCTTCCTGGCTCTGCAGGATACCTCCGAGACAGAATGATTTTAACATTACAATATAGAAAAGCAATCTTATACTAAACTTTAAAGCCATAAAAAATCCCTAGAGTCAAATAAGGTGCCACTGAAAAATCCAGTGGCACCTTAAATTTTTAATGTGGTCTATTTCCAGAGATATTCCTCTGCGAATACTTTGATCAGCTGTGGCCATGTATTCCAGTCATGGGATCCCAATGCTTCTTCCCATCCATAGGAGATACCGTTGTCATCCAGTTTCTTCGACAGACCTTTCAGTGTGAATCCGTCTTCTTGTCCCTCAGGGATTTCTCTCTCAAGACCGAAATCGTACACACCAGCTCCAAGCATGATCACAGGCTCTTTCATCTTCTCGATATCAAGTGTGGAGAAATCTTTTCCAACGTCAGCACCGCTCATGATACCGAAATATCCGAACTGATCTGCACAGTTGTAAAGCACGTTCGAAGTTGTCATGCCGCCCATGGAAAGTCCTGCAAAGGCTTTTCCTGAAGCCTCAGAGCAAACATTGTAGTTTTCCTCTACATAAGGAATGATATTGTTTGTCAAGTTGTCAATGATAACATCAAAATTCCACTCGTAAGCCGTGTTGTTCATCGTGATCAGTACAGTAGGTTCTACTGTTCCGCCTGCAATCATATTGTCAAAGATATAATCCACACTTCCACCTGCGAACCAGTCGGTCTCATTTCCGCCGCCGCCGTGTGACAGATACAATACTTTATACGGTTCTTCTCTGTCTGCATCGTATCCGTATGGCAGATAAACGCCCAGAGGAGCTGCCTCACCGTTGCAGTCTGTATAATTTACATACGTCACTTCTCCAGACTGTCCATCCTCTCTAGGAGCCATGTAAGAGAAATCGATCGCTTCGGACTGTTTCTCTGCATCGTACGGAACGTAGAAGGTACTTCTGTCATAGTGCATTCCATTCTCAACACCGGAAGCTTCCATTGGATTTGTAGGATCTTCCAGTTTCTCCTCTGCACCGTCTACATGGAATACATACTGATAATGACCACATGGGAGTGGAAGACTGATTGTCCAGTAATCGGTTCCTTCTACCTTTGTCATCGCTTCTGAGTAGGACTCATCCCCTGCCTCAAACATACCATTATTTTCCCAATCATATGGTGTAATGTACTCTTCCGGTGTCTTACCGCGAATCGATTCATCCAGATTATAGAACGTGAATGCACCTGTCAAAGTTACTTCTGTCGCATCTGCCGCTTCATATACAAAAGTAACCGTATAACCTGTAGGTGAATCTGCATCTTCTGCTACTGTGACACCTGGTGTCAGCTCAGCCTCTTCTGCCGCAAAAGCAGACATGCAGCTTCCTGTCAAAAGTGCCGCCATTCCAAAAGCCACCAAAATCTTTTTTTTCATGTTTCTTCCTCCTATTCACATCATGATTGTGGACAGATCTGCGCAAATCTGATTTCCGTTTCTCTCTTGATTAGAATCTGAAAAAAATATATTTTAAATTATATTTATCAGATATCTAATCGCTGATATCTTTATTTTATTAGAAAAATTTTCGGAATGCAACGGTTTTTTTTTGACATATCACTGTCAATTTTTGCACTAAATCGTGATCAATTTATGGCATAATATAGTCAAATTTGCCATGATTCTTGTTTTTAATCCCACTTTTATTGTTTTTTTGCATTACTTTTTTATATTTTTCTTAAAATTTATGTATATTTTGTATCTCCTATCTTTCCATTTTTTCTATTCTATCTATCTCATCAAAAAAACATCCTCCGTATTTTTTCTATGTGCACCGCACATCTCAAAAATACGGAAGATGTCTCTAAGTTCTTCTATAAGATCAGGCTTCCCACCTGATAGACTACAAAGGATATCCCCCATGCTACTGCAAGCTGAAAGATCGCTGCCTTTGCCGCCCATTTCCATCCATTCATCTCTTTTTTAATCGTGACAAGCGTCGCCGCACACGGAATATATAACAGGCAAAAGATCATCAGCGTATAAGCATTGAGCACGCCAAACCCCATGCCTCCTAAGACATCCACCAGACTGGTCATTCCAGCTGCTGAATTTAGGTTTGGAATACCAAACAACACTGCACAGCTCGACACTACAACTTCTTTCGCTGAAATTCCGGCGATCAAAGCGACAGCGATCTGCCAATATCCCAATCCAAGAGGCTTGAAAAATGGAACGATCAATTTTCCAAGGATCGCGCCAAAACTATCCTTCATCTCAGAAGTATATCCTCCAGGACCAAAGTTAAGCAGGAACCACATTGCCACAGAGGCAAGAAAGATTGTTGTACCCGCCTTTGTGAGGAAATCCTTTACTTTTTCCCAGACATAGATGGCAACGGTTCTGGCACTTGGCGCTTTGTACTCTGGAAGCTCAATCAACAAAATATTTTCATTTTCGCCTTTATCCGTCAGATGAAGTACATATGCGACGATGATGGCGACGACAAGACCTATCACATACATCGAGTATGCCGCAATCATCGCATATTTTCCGAAAAACATCTGTGAAAACAGAATATAGATCGGCAGTCTCGCACTGCACGACATAAATGGTGTGATCAGCATGACCTTATAGCGGTCACGTCTGTTTTCCAGAGCTCGCGATGCCATCAGAGCTGGAACGGTACATCCAAATCCCAAAATCATCGGGATGAACGCGCGACCGGAAAGTCCCAGTCTTCCCATCATTCCATCCATCACATAGGCCACACGCGCCATATAGCCGCTGTCCTCCAAAAAGGCGAGTGCCAGGAAGAGGATAAAAATATTCGGCAAAAATGTAAGCATTCCTCCCACGCCGGCGATGATACCGTCCGTCACAAGTGAGATCACCGTGCTATTCACATTCATCTGCTCCAACAAAGCAGCAATCCATGCGGACAGATTCTCCATGGCAAGTTCAATATACCCTTTCAGCCAATCTCCCACTGTGAAAGTCAAAAAAAACACCAGTGCCATGACACACAAAAAAACTGGGATTCCCCAAATCGGATGCGTAAAGACTTTGTCGATTTTATCCGTCGCCGCCGCCTTCTTACTCTTATTGACCAGCACTTCCTCAATAATTTCCTCGATGAAATCATATTTTTGGTTGATCAACTCCGACTCATAACTTTTATCAAGCACATCCGGCAAATCCACCGGATATTTTTCTGTGATCTCTTTATCCTGCTCCAAAAGCTTCAATGCATGCCAGCGATAATTCTTGATATCCGGATACTTTTCTTTCAAGGCATCGATAATGCGGTCTATCTTATCCTCAATCTCATCGCTGTAGACCATGGCATAGTCCTTGTGATGATTATGTTTATGTTTTGTAGAATCCGAGTGATTATGCTCCAGCATCTCCGGCTTCGTCGTATTTTTGTGGTGTTCTGCCGCATGAATCAAAATGTCAAGCCCTGTTCGCTTTCTCGCAGAAACTGGAATAACCGGAATTCCCAGCATCTCAGGGAGACGGTGCAAATCAATCTCCATACCTCGTTTCTCCACGATATCCATCATATTCAACGCCAAAATCACCGGTTTCCCAAGCTCCAAAAGCTGTAGCGTCAAATACAGGTTTCTCTCCAATGTGGATGCATCCGCGACATCGATGATGACATCCACCTCATCGCTTAAAATGAATTGGCGGGAAACCTGCTCCTCCATCGTGTAGGAAGTCAAACTGTATGTTCCTGGCAAATCAACCAGCTTATACTCATGGTCGTGATACTTCATCGCACCTTCTACTTTTTCCACCGTAACTCCCGGCCAGTTTGCCACTTTTAAATTTGCGCCGGTGTAGGCATTGAATAACGTCGTTTTTCCACAGTTTGGATTTCCTATAAATCCTATCGTCAAATCTTGTTTCACAGTACATCCCTCACCTTAATATTTTTTGATATGCCACGACCGATGGCAAACCTGGTTCCTCGCACATTGATAATCAATGTGCCTCGACTTTTGCTGTTTAAAATAGAGATTGTCGTCCCAGAAGTCATTCCCAGCGCCTCTAACCGTTTCTGAAGCTGCAATGGAAGATGCAGTTCTTCAATGATATAAGAAGCCCCCTTTTTCCCAAGATCGAGCGTCATAAAAATGCTCACTCCTTCCTTATATATGATGTTGCCTGCAACAAACTGTCAGGCATTCCTGGCAATTCAAAAAAGTTAGAGTTCCTTAACTTTCCAAAAGTTAAAGTACTCTAACTTTGTAAAAAAGTCAATACCTTCTGTCGAATTTTGTAAACTCACTGCATTCCTTTCTTCTGAGCTCTTCCTCTTTTCCTTAGCAGTATATCAGCTATCAAAATGATTACAAATATGCGTACAAAAACAAAATAAACCCAAAAAAATATAAAATAAAAAAAATTTCAAAAACCTATTGACAAAATCAAAAAAATGATATAGAATACTCATTGTTGTGAGGGAAACAACAAAGACTTCACAAGATGTGCGTTTAGCTCAGCTGGATAGAGCGTTTGGCTACGGACCAAAAGGTCGGGGGTTCGAATCCTCTAACGCACGTTTTTGAAAGAGCACTCTGTATAGAGTGCTCTTTTGTGTTGTGCTGATATTTTTTTATTCACAACCTGCTGCCAGTCTAACTTTGACAGCAAGTTGTATCATTTCAGAAGGTACAGAATTCTTGAAATTCTACAAAACTCTTTTTAAAAACGCTTCTGCATTTCCAGAGAAAATCTTTTTCACGAGATCTTCCGGATAGTTGTGCCGCAGCAAAAGTTCCACAATCTTCTCCAGACTCTCTGCGCCCGTGAATCCCTTTGGAAATTGACTGGAACATCCGTCCAAATCTCCTCCAAATCCAATCACATCCTCCCCGCCCAATTCCAGCACATGTTCAATATGAAATAAAACCGCCTCAATCCCACAGCCTTCTCGTCCCAAGAAAGCGCGATATAGATTGATTCCCATAAAACCTTTGCGCTCTATCAGAATGCGGATCTGTTCATCCGTCAAGTTGCGCAGATGGTCACAACACGCTCTTGCATTGGAATGTGATGCCATGAAGGGGCGCTCCGTAATCTGACAGACATCATAAAAACCACCTTCCGACAAATGAGAAACGTCAATCACCATCTCCTGCTCTTCCATTTTTCGGATCATCTCAATTCCTGCCGGCTTCAGTCCTTTTTGATTGTCCGCCACAGCGCCGTACCCATACACATTCTCATAATTCCACACCGGAAGCACAAAACGGATCCCGAGCTCTTTTGCCTGTTCTATATAGCTTCCCATGTAGGATGCATCTTCGATCGACAAAAAAGCTGCCGCCTTCCCCGCCTGCCATGCATTTTCCAAATCGTCTGCACTCCTGCAAAACGTGATGTAGTCTTTCTGTTCCTCCAGCAGAGCAAGCGCCCTCTGATACATTCCCCAGAAATGTTCCTCCACAGGATCTCCCACATTTTTTACATCGCTCCAGAGAGCAAAAATCTGTCCGTATCCGCAAAATTGATTTTTTATGCGCTCCAGATCGAGATTGATATGATTCTTTTTTAAATTTCCACCGTTTTTCGCTAGACACGTCAAGGTATCGCAGTGGCAGTCAAAATATTTCATTTTTTTCACCTTTCTATGTATTATCTTCTATATTTATCTTTTATGTTTTACTTTCTACTTCTGATTTTCCACGAACTTTAGCAGCGGATAAATCTCCTTCATTCTCTCATCCTCATAATTGCGGTCCAAAAAACGCTCCATAGCCGACTGCGCCGGAATATTCAGATGGCGCTCATACGCCCGATTCAATGCACATGACGACAGCCCCATATTAATCACCATAAAAACGACGAGCCCCCAGGTCAACACTCGCCCAAGCCTGACTGGAATCTGCTCAATTTTTTCAGAGAGCAGCGGATAGAGCCATCTCACCCAGGCAATCGCTATCACACCCCAGAAAAAACAAAACAACACATTAATTCTCCCGTCTATATTGAGCGGAATCTTACTGTAGTTCCAAAACTTGGCACCAAATACATTTTCCGCGAACAGACTGCAGATATACTCATATACGCCGCCCAGCAGACTTCCCACAAAAAAAATCTTCAAAGTCTGATTTTTTCGAAATCGATGCAAAATTGCCGACAAAAGCACCACTCCCAACCCCCATACAACACTGAATGGTCCATATACCACACTGCTCCTGCTCATCCAGCGTCCCATCGTAATTCTGCAAAAAACGGTCTCGATCAGATCTCCTAAGAATGCTCCGATCACAAACAACCATACCACTTTGTAAAACTGAAACCCTTCTGCAAATTTTTCTTCTCCCGTCTCTCCCATCTTATTTTTATCCTCCGTTATGCACACCTTCATTTTTCTTTAATGCTTTTTCTGTTCTTCTCCTTTTTCATTATAGCGAAAACTTTTTTGTCTGTAAATTTTTTCTGACAAATTTCTCATATTTCCATTTCCTTTTTTCCTTGTTCTCTCTTTTTCCTCATTCTTTCGCACATTTTTCTCTTTAAATCAAAATTTTGTAATCCTCATTTCTTTTTCCTACATAAAAGCCTGCGGCTCTGTATCTAGTTTGCACGCTCCCCTGGAAAATTTGTTTGTTCTGTATCCTAAGTCGTCTTTGATTTTTATAACTTTTACACCAATTTAGCGTAATTTTTCTTTGATTTTTATGAAAAATTACATTTCCTATATCATTTTTCCTCTGTTTTATGATAGAATAGACCTGACTATTAAAAACACAAATTATTTTAAGTAAAAACAAAGAAAGACGATATCGCAGATAAGTCCTGTAATTTCTTATCTGCCTGCGAGGTGTATCATTATGAAAGTACTTTTAGCTGACGATAATCCATTTATTCTGGAACATTTTACAAAAATGATTGACTGGCAGAAGTATGGCTTTGAAACTGTGCTCTCTGCTGTCGATGGAAAAAAGGCATGGCTGGAATTTGATCGTCACCACCCTGAACTCGTCATCACAGATATTCAGATGCCTAAGATGACTGGAATTGAACTTGCACAAAAAATTGTAGATACCAGTCCTGAGACCATCATTTTTTTCCTGACAAGCTACGAAGAATTTTCTTATGTAAAATCTGCTCTTGACTTAAATGTATATGGCTATCTGCTCAAACATGAAACAAAAAAAGAAAAATTGATTGAAATTCTTGAAAAGGTAAAGCTTGAGATTAAAAGACGGAAGCTGAACAGCAAATATACTGCTGATGCCTCTTTCCGCGCCTTCCTCCACGAATTGGAGGAGGAGCCTATTTCCTCTCTCGCTGAGTATGAAATCAGCCTCCCTGACCGCTATGATCTGCTGATGCTGGAACAGAATCATATCTATTCTGTCATCGCTGAATCCTTTGCATTAACACAGGAGGTAGTTTCCGAGAAAAAAATGATTAAACTTTGCAGCACGATTATGCCAAATCTCACTGCAATTGCTCCACTCGCAAAATATCAGTTTCTGCTCCTGACCAAATCGACCGGTTCTGTGACAGAATCTGCGTATCAGATAAAACAAAGCCTTTTTCAGCAGCTGCACATACCATTTTCTATCCTTGTCATAGCGGACAACGTTCCGATTCTTTCCTGCGCAGAACAATTTCGGAAATGGAAAAATGCCTTGCAGCAAACTTTTTTTTATCCGAAATCCTCTGTCATCTATGCAGAATATTTAAACAGATCGAGAACTCCACGCTCTCATTTTGACTTGCCCCCACTTTCTCCCCTGATGGAAGAAAAACGGTTTGATGAAATCAGCCGCCTTATCGATCAACACTATATTTCTTGCATCGAATCTCGTGACTACCGCCGTTTTGAAGAGCTGACGCGCGCTTTTGTATCTGTGATGCTTCGCTATGACCGCAAGATCGTTGATGTGCAGACTGGTGCTTCTTTCTGCCCCTGCGATTCTGCCACGGCGGACAATTGGTATGATGCCACTTCCATCTATCAATGGCTGAAATATAAGTTTGCAGAACTGGCACGTATTTTATCTGCAACCTCCATATCACAATATTCCGCTCTCGTTCAAAATGCGATCTCTTACGTAAATCATTCTTACGCAGACTGTAATCTGGGGATCGATATGATCGCCGACCATCTCAGAATCAGTTCGAACCGCCTCAACACGCTCTTTAAAAAAGAAACGGGTGAGACCTTGGGGAAACTGATCATAAAGGTGCGGATGGAAAAAGCAAAAGAACTGTTAAACGCCAATCAATACAAAGTGAGTGATATTTGCCGTATGACCGGCTTTAACAGCCTCTCTTACTTTTCCAAAGTATTTCGGGAAACTTATGGGCTGACTCCGCTGGAATACCGCCGGAAAGTCGAGGCAAATCTTTCTTTCCACCCATAAATATACCTTTTTCTGTAATTAACTGCGTGATACGAAAGGAAAATATCATCATGAAATTGAACACTGTCACAAAAAAAATTATGTTTCTGATGATTATCATCAGTATTATCGTTCTGATTGCTGTCAGTGCACTGTTTCCTTCTATTTTTTATCATGTGATGAAACCACACTTAATTCACCAGATTTCCAGCGTGGTTTCCTCCTGTGCACTGAGACAAAGTTACATCTGGAGATCCAACACTTTCCTTCATGATATGGAGCTGGATGAAGATCTCCATGATCTTATCACTCAATATATGCAACAAAAAAATACAGATTTCCAAAAAGCTGAGGAGCTAAAAAGTCAGATTCTCTCTTTTGTCCCTGTTCTTCGGAATGGTATTGATGATTTGGACCCGTTAGCAGAGCACGGATATATTATCTCGACACACTATTTTATCCTTTTTACACAAGAGGGAGATGTATTTTTTGACCCTGATTCGGAAAATGCAGCACGCATTCTCCTATCCTCGGACTGGTACCACAATCTCGACAAGACACAATACTTTTTTGATCACCCTCCAGTCATGGAAGATCCAGAGAATCCCGGTTCCTATATTCTGTGCATGGTCTCCTCCTTCACGGTTGGAGACATCAATTGTTTTGGCGTGAATGCTGTAAATTTAGATGATATTCTCGCCCAGTTTCGTGAACTCCAAGATTTCGGAATTGAAGATTTTTTACTCTACGGAAATGATCAGATTATTTATCAAAATCTGCCTGAGTCCTCACACATTGATTTAGAGAGATATCCTGAGTCTATGTTTCATGGAAATCAATATGAGATTTGCCTCTGGGAAGATCAGAATGAGACAAATTTTATGACACTTTGCACTTACAAAAAAGAATTCTACAGTCTTGTCGTCAATGTACCAAAACAGCTTCTTTTGGAACCGTACCATGAAGCCTTCCAATATTTTGAATTCCTTTTAGAGGCAATCATCGTCTTGCTTCTTATCTTATTCTGCCTCATAATGAAGGGAACCTTGAAACGTCTTGTTAAGTTGGAGAAAAAAATGAATTATGTCCGCAAGGGTAATTATAATGTCTCTGTCGAAGACAGTGGAAACGATGAGATCAGTAGTCTCGCTAACACTTTTAATACCATGCTCAGACAGATCCGAGAGGATATGAAAAATCAAGAAAAAATGCAGTACACCTTAATGGTCTCAGCCATCGATCCTCACTATATCTACAACACGCTTAACACGGTCACCGCTCTCGCCGAACTTGGACGCAGCGAGGACGTTGTGGCTGTCAATGACGCACTGATTGCCACCTTAAAAGATCGTATGAAGCTAAAAAATTACAAAATCTTTGACACGGTTGGCGCAGAGCGTGAAGCTTTAAAACAATATATGGTAATTCAAAGTTATCTCTGCTATCAGAAAATCCTCTTCTCCTTTGAAGTGGAAGAAGGCGATCTCGACTTGCTCATACCAAAAAACATCATTCAGCCTCTGGTTGAAAACTCTATCAAACATGGCATTCTGTGCAAAGAAGAGGATATGCTCCCTTATCAGGGAAAAATTACGATCTCCATCTCAAAAGATGAAAAAAATATCCATATTCAAGTCGTGGATAATGGCGCAGGTATGGATGAGGAAACGGTAAATCGTTTCTTTTCTCAAGAACAAAACAAAGAGATGAAACCAGAAAAAAACATGGAGCACATCGGAACCTACAATGTCCAGATGAGACTTCATTATCTCTATCAGGGAAAGAGCCAGTTTTCTGTCGAAAGCAGTCCGGGTAACGGCACAAAAATTTACTTACTTCTTCCGATTATCGATGCTTCCGCCAGCCCGATCACTATTGAATCTCTAGAACATTTTGTGAGATGATAGAAAGACAAAGTGAGCATCTCCATTCTCAGCATTTCATATCCAGAGATATGGAAACAATGAGAATGGAAATACTCATAAAAAAATAGACAAACCCTTTTCTTTTGGATTTGCCTACCTCAATGCCGGCGACCGGAATCGAACCGGTACGGGAGTATAAGTCCCGCAGGATTTTAAGTC
>JALEVQ010000114.1 GCA_022788205.1 Robinsoniella sp.
AATCAGGGATAAAACAGATGCCACCTGCGCGGAACCTGGGTATACAGGCGATACCTACTGTCTTGGCTGTGGAGAGATGATACAGGCAGGGAGTGCGACTGAAAAAGATGCTACTAACCATGTAGGTGGAACGGAGATCCGAAACAGTGTCGCAGCAGATTGCAGCAGAGCAGGGTATACAGGCGATATCTACTGTCTTGGCTGTGGAGAGATGATACAGGCAGGGAGTGCGACCGAAAAAGATGCCACTAACCATGTAGGTGGAACGGAAATCCGAAACAGTGCTGCAGCAAATTGCAGCAGAGCAGGGTATACAGGCGATATCTACTGTCGTGGCTGTGGAGAGATGATACAGGCAGGGAGTGCGACCGAAAAAGATGCCACTAACCATGTGGGTGGAACGGAGATCCGAAACAGTGTCGCAGCAAATTGCAGCAGAGCAGGGTATACAGGCGATATCTACTGTCTTGGTTGTGGCGAGATGATACAGGCAGGGAATGCGACTGAAAAAGATGCCACTAACCATGCCGGCGGCACAGAGATGAAAGGCAGCGTAGCAGCCACCTGCGTGTCCGAAGGGTATACAGGCGATACCTACTGTCTTGGTTGTGGCGAGATGATACAGGCAGGGAGTGCGACCGAAAAAGATGCCACTAACCATGTAGGTGAAACGGAACTGAAAGGCAGCGTGGCAGCCACCTGCGCATCAGCAGGTTATACAGGCGATACTTACTGTTTTGATTGTGGCGAGATGATACAGGCAGGGAGTGCGACTGAAAAAGATGCCACTAACCATGCAGGCGGCACAGAGAAGAAAGGCAGTTTCCCAGCAGATTGCTGTAATGCAGGGTATACAGGCGACATATACTGCTTGGGTTGTGGTACCATGCTTGAAGAGGGAACCATGATTACTGCTACTGGGGATCACCCCCCAGCAGTCTGCGGCGCCGATGGACACCATGCCCATGATGGAAAGATCCATGCCCTCGCTCCTTGTGGTATGGCAGGACACTGCATATCGGATGGTCTCGACCACGATATCGCTCCCTGTCAATTTGCTGGTCACCGAAACTGCGATGGCAATATTCATGGTGCTAACTGTTACAATACAGACTCTGCCTATTTTGACATTCAAATCATAGTTAATGATAATGGCGAAGAATGGAGCTTTACATTCAACAACACGGTCTACAACAAAGATTCTAATAATCAGGATGGCAACCAATATTATTACTACTTCCAAGGCAATGCAGGAGATACGATTACTGTCAGCAGAACAGGGACTACGGGAGAATTTTATGCTTTCTCTGAGGTTATGACTCGTATTGACGGAATGGACTCGAACTCGCTCTCTTTTACTCTTAATGAAGGTGAGCAAGATTACCAAATCGTAGTGTTCATCTCCTGAGTGTAAAATGACGTAATTCCCGTTCAAAACGAAAGAATATGGAATCTTTCGACCTGCATGCGGGGAGGAATCAACCGCTGAGAATATTGGTTTACGACACATATAGTTGCCATAAATGAGTTGCACGACAAAGCGGGCATAGTTAAAAGTGAAATTGATATTAAAATTGATCGATATTCAAAGGATAATCGATAAGAGAGAAAGGAAGTGCACCTATGGCAAAAGGACTGCAGCACAAAGGGATCGTGCGCAGAAACAAAATGCTGCATGCGGCCATTAAACTGTTTCTGAAGAACGGCTATGAAAAAACCACCACAGCATCCATTGCCAAAGAGGCAGGTATGACGCCCTCGTCGTTCTTTGCAGCATTTGAAAGTAAGGAGGAACTTCTGCTGACCCTGGTAAAGATCATGTTCAGCAACCAGTTTGAGAGCATAGGTCAGTTTGGCGGAGTATCAGATGATCCGGTTCTTCTCTATTCTATAGAAACTTCTCTGCAGATCTACACCACCGAACTATCGGAGCCGCTCAGGGAACTTTATGTGATGGCCTACTCGCTGCCCGCCACATCGGAGTATATCTATGGCAGCATGGCGGGACGGCTGCAGAAGATTTTTTCAATATACATGCCTGACGCGGAGCTGAAAGATTTTTACGAGATGGATATTGCATCTGCCGGAATTATGAGAGCATATATGGCAAAGCCGTGCGATTTGTATTTCACAATAGAAAACAAGCTTACACGATTCCTTCAGAGCAGCTTAACGCTTTATTCTGTTCCGAAGGGAGTGCAGGCACAGATCACGGATGCTGTTTTGAAAATGGATCTCCGATCCTATGCGGAGCAGATGATTCGGAGAATGGATGAGATGGCGGAGACCGGTATTCCAATGGTCAGTGAAGAATAAACTTCTGGGCATGAGCGGGGAAATATGTTCCCGGTGTACTTTTCATCATTAAAAACAGTAAATTTATCCCGGTAGAGTAATATCTGCCGTAGTCATAAAAAGTATAGATGAATGAAGGAACAAATGTTCTAAAAACATCTATACTTTTTACTTTATGTATGTTATACTTTTTAGTGACTTTACGTAATACCAATTTGACCTGATGTTATCTGGTGTTGCGGCGTTTCAAAAAATAGGCGAACTTTTTTACGGGTCACTAGAAAGGAAAAATGCAGTTATGAAAGAACAAGGACATTCGCAATCCGCTTTGCTGCTTGATCATGAAAGCAGCTCAAAAGGCGGTGCTGCTTTTAAATTACACTCAGAATTTGCCCCCACCGGCGACCAGCCGCAGGCCATTGAGAAGCTCGTCCAGGGATTCAAGGAGGGCAACCAATGCCAGACTTTATTAGGAGTTACGGGCTCTGGCAAGACTTTTACCATGGCAAATATTATTGAACAGTTAAATAAACCAACACTCATAATCGCTCACAACAAAACCCTCGCAGCGCAGCTCTACGGGGAATTCAAGGAATTCTTTCCGGAGAATGCGGTGGAGTATTTTGTGAGCTATTACGATTATTATCAGCCGGAGGCATATGTCCCATCTACGGATACTTACATTGAAAAAGATTCTGCGATCAACGAGGAGATCGACAAACTGCGCCTCTCAGCGACGAGTGCTCTGGCGGAGAGGAAGGATGTGATCGTGATCTCCAGCGTCTCGTGTATTTATGGTCTGGGAAGCCCGATCGACTACAAAAATATGGTGCTTTCCTTGCGCCCTGGAATGATCCGGGATCGGGAGGAGGTTCTCAGAAAGTTGATTGACATCCAGTATGAGCGAAACGAGATGGATTTCAAGCGCGGCACTTTCCGTGTCCGGGGAGATGTGGTGGAAATTTTTCCGGCAGATGCGTCGGATCTGGCTGTGCGGGTAGAGTTTTTTGGCGATGAGATCGACCGGATCAGCCAGATTGATGTCCTGACAGGAGCGGCCAAATGTACGCTGGAGCATATCGCCATTTTCCCGGCCTCCCATTATGTTGTGCCGCCGGAGAAGATTGCGGAGGCGGCAGAGCACATCGGGGAGGAGTTAAAGGAGCGCGTCGCCTATTTTCAGAGTCAGGATAAGCTCTTGGAAGCGCAGAGGATTGCGGAGAGAACGCAGTTTGACATAGAGATGCTCAAGGAGACGGGATTTTGCTCAGGCATTGAGAACTATTCAAGACATCTGGCGGGGATGGAGGCGGGGGCAACGCCTCATACTCTGATGGATTATTTCCCGGATGATTTTCTGGTCATCATCGATGAGTCGCACAAGACCATCCCTCAGATCCGGGGAATGTATGCAGGGGATCAGTCGCGTAAAACGACGCTGGTTGACTATGGTTTTCGACTTCCATCGGCAAAGGACAACCGCCCTCTGAATTTTGAGGAATTTGAGAGCAAGATAGACCAGATTTTGTTTGTGTCAGCGACGCCAGGACCGTATGAAGAAGAACATGAGATGATGCGTGCTGAACAGATGATTCGACCGACAGGTCTGCTTGATCCGAGGGTCGATGTGCGCCCGGTGAATGGTCAGATTGATGATCTGATCGGAGAGATTCGCAGGGAAGTGGATAAAGGAAATAAAGTGCTGATCACGACACTGACAAAGCGGATGGCGGAAGATTTGACGGAATATATGAAGGAAATCGGCATCCGCGTGCGCTACCTCCATTCGGATATCGATACTCTGGAGAGGACAGAGATTATTCGAGATATGAGAATGAATGTGTTCGATGTGCTGGTGGGAATCAATCTTTTGCGCGAGGGTCTGGACATCCCGGAGATCTCTCTGGTGGCGATCCTCGATGCAGACAAGGAAGGATTTCTGAGATCGGAGACTTCGCTGATCCAGACGATCGGTCGTGCGGCGCGCAATGCGGAAGGACATGTCATCATGTATGCGGATACGGTGACAGATTCTATGCGGATTGCGATCGATGAGACGAATCGAAGACGCGCAATTCAGGAATCCTATAATGAGGAACATCACATCACGCCACAGACGATCAAAAAGGCAGTGCGCGATCTGATCAGCGTCTCGAAGAAAGTGGAAGCGACGCAGATAGAGAAAGACGTAGAGTCGATGAGCAAAAAAGAGCTGGAAAAGCTGATCTCGGAGACAGAAAAGAAGATGAGAAAAGCGGCAGCGGATCTGAATTTTGAGGCGGCTGTGGAGCTGAGAGATCAGATGATTCGCCTCAAGCAGCAACTGCAGGAAATCTAGAATACAAGAGCAGAGGAATGATTCCGTGACAATCAGATTTTGGGAGGAAAATATGGAAGAAAAAAGGGAACGAAGACAGTGGATCAAAATCAGAGGTGCAAATGAGCATAATCTGAAAAATATTGACATTGATATTCCGAGAAATGAGCTCGTCGTCTTGACCGGGCTGAGTGGATCGGGAAAGTCTTCTCTGGCATTTGACACGATCTATGCGGAAGGGCAGAGGCGCTATATGGAGTCGCTCTCTTCCTACGCCAGACAGTTTTTGGGACAGATGGAGAAGCCGGATGTAGAAAGTATTGAAGGGCTTCCGCCTGCGATCTCCATCGACCAGAAGACGACAAACCGCAACCCGCGCTCGACGGTCGGGACGGTGACGGAGATCTATGACTATTTCCGACTGCTGTATGCCAGAGTTGGAATCCCGCACTGTCCAAAATGTGGCAGGGAGATCAGCCGCCAGACGGTAGATCAGATGGTAGATCAGGTGATGAGGCTGCCGGAGCGCACGAAGATTCAGCTCCTTGCCCCGGTCGTCCGCGGGAGAAAGGGAGAGCATGTAAAGCTTCTCGAGCAGACGAAGAAGCGAGGCTATGTCCGGGTGCAGATCGATGGAAATATGTACGAACTGTCTGAGGAGATTAAGCTGGACAAAAATATCAAGCATAATATAGAAATTGTGGTGGATCGTCTCGTCGTCAAACCGGGGATCGAGAAGCGTCTGACTGATTCGCTTGAGCAGGTGCTGGAACTCTCGGAAGGGCTTGCCTATGTCGATGTGATCGGTCAGGAGATGATGCGGTTCAGCCAGAGTTTTTCCTGCCCGGATTGCGGCATCAGCATCGATGAGATTGAACCGAGAAGCTTTTCCTTCAACAATCCATTCGGAGCGTGCCCTGACTGTTATGGATTGGGGTATAAGATGGAATTTGATGAGGATTTGATGATCCCAGACAAGAGTATCAGCATCGCGGACGGAGCGATTATCGCGACAGGATGGCAGTCCTGTACGGATAAGGGAAGCTTCACGAGAGCGATTCTCGATGCGCTGGCAAAAGAATATCAGTTTGATCTGAGTACACCGTATGAGGAACTGCCTGAGGAGATCCGCAAGATGCTGCTCTATGGCACTGACGGCAGAGAGGTGAAGGTACACTATAAAGGGCAGAGAGGTGAGGGAGTCTATGATATCGCGTTTGAGGGATTGATCAAAAATGAAGAGCGCCGTTACCGCGAGACGGGCTCGGATACGATGAAGCAGGAGTATGAATCCTTCATGCGCATCACGCCGTGCAAGACGTGCAAGGGTCAGAGACTGAAGAAGGAAGCGCTGGCTGTCACAGTCGCAGGCAAGAATATTTATGAGATCACTTCCATGTCCATTAAAGAGTTGAATCAGTTCCTGAAAGATTTAAAGCTGAGCGAACATCAGGAGATGATCGGAGGTCAGATTTTAAAGGAGATACGCTCCAGAATAGGATTTCTTGTCAATGTAGGTCTGGAATATCTGACATTGGCGAGAGCGACCGCAACTCTCTCCGGAGGAGAGGCGCAGCGTATCCGTCTTGCCACACAGATTGGAACAGGGCTTGTGGGTGTCGCGTATATTTTGGATGAGCCGAGCATTGGGCTTCACCAGAGAGATAACGATAAGCTGCTGCAGACGCTGCGCAAATTGCGGGATCTTGGCAATACGCTGATTGTGGTCGAACATGATGAGGATACCATGCGCGCGGCGGACTATATTGTGGACATTGGACCGGGAGCGGGAGAGCATGGAGGAAAAGTGGTAGCGGCTGGAAATGTCGAGGACATCATGAACTGTGAGGAGTCCATCACAGGTGCGTATCTGTCCGGAAAGACGAAAATTCCGGTGCCGCAAGAGCGCAAAAAGCCGACAGGATTTTTGAAAATTATCGGTGCAAGACAGAACAATTTAAAAAATATTAATGTCGAAATTCCGCTCGGCGTCATGACATGTGTCACGGGGGTTTCCGGGTCCGGAAAGAGCTCTCTCATCAACGAAATTTTGTACAAAGCACTTGCCAAGCGATTGAACCGTGCGCACACGATACCGGGAGAACACCGTGCCATTGAGGGGATAGAGCAGCTCGACAAGGTGATCGACATCGACCAGTCCCCGATTGGAAGAACACCGCGCTCGAATCCGGCGACGTACACAGGTGTGTTTGACTTGATCCGTGATCTGTTTGCCTCGACGGCGGATGCAAAGGCGAAAGGATACAAAAAGGGACGTTTTAGTTTCAACGTGAAGGGCGGACGATGTGAGGCATGCAGCGGAGATGGGATTTTGAAGATCGAGATGCACTTCCTTCCGGATGTGTATGTGCCGTGCGAAGTATGCCACGGGAAACGATATAACAGAGAGACATTGGAAGTGAAATATAAAGGAAAAAGCATCTATGATGTGCTTGACATGACGGTGGAAGAAGCGCTCGACTTTTTCCAGAATGTCCCATCCATCCGGAGAAAAATTGAGACTTTAAATGAGGTCGGTTTGTCCTACATCAAGCTGGGACAGCCATCCACGATGCTTTCGGGCGGCGAGGCACAGAGAGTGAAGCTGGCGACGGAACTGAGCAGACGCAGCACAGGAAAGACGATCTATATTCTCGATGAGCCGACGACAGGACTTCACTTTGCTGACGTCCACAAACTGATTGAGATTTTGCAGAAACTGGCATCGGGAGGCAATACGGTTGTGGTGATTGAGCATAATCTTGATGTGATCAAAACCGCGGATTATCTGATCGATATGGGACCGGAAGGCGGAGACGGAGGAGGAACGGTGATCGCATGTGGAACACCTGAAGAGGTCGCCGAAAATCCAGTCTCATACACTGGAAAATATATCAAAAAATATCTGACAGAGCCAGAAAGATTCGAGGGGGATATCTGACAAAATCAGATCGAGTTTTGATTTAGAGATGTGAAAAAGCCCTGACATCTGTCAGGGCTTTTTCAAAGGAAAGAGAAAAAAATTAAAATATTTGAGGGAGTACTCCGCAGTGTGTGGGTGCTGCGAAGTGTGAGTTATGAAATATATTAGCTCTTTGCTAATATGCTGTTAGTATACAGGGTAAATGTGTTGAAAGTGTGTACATGAAATAAAGAAACCCTAAAATTTCTAAAAGAAATCGTTGGAAATTCAAAAGAAAAAATAAACAGATCGCAGGATAGATCAAAAAGTGTGAGACGGAGATTTTCAGACAATAGAAAACCCTGGCTGCTCGCCAGGGTTTTCGAAAGGAAAGAGAAAAAATTAAAAATATTTGAGGGAGTACTTCGCAGTGTGTGGGTGCTGCGAAGTGTGAGTTATGAAATATATTAGCTCTTTGCTAATATGCTGTTAGTATACACGGCAAATGTGTTCAAAATATGTTTTCGAAATGAAAAAAAAATGAAAATTATGAAGGATTTTGGAAGAAAAAAGAAAAAGAAAAAAATTAAAGAAAAAAGAGCTTTTCAAGAGAAACGGTCTTGTATATAATAGAAACTATGGATACAATCCGAAAAATAGAAGAATACACGATATGTGGAGATGCAGGTATTTGCAAGATAGAAAGAAAACCTGCAGACAGTGCTTTATTTGAACAGGGAGGAGCGTCAGTATGGCGGCTACAAATATAGGAATCGATTTGGGAACAGCGAGTATTTTGGTCTACGTCAAAGGAAAAGGGGTTGTCTTGAAAGAGCCATCTCTTGTCGCATTCGACAGGGAGGAGAATAAAATCAAGGCGATCGGAGAGGAAGCGCGGATCTTACTGAGCCGGTCAGCAGGAAATATTGTGGCGATCCGCCCACTTCAAAATGGGGTTATTTCAGATTATACTGTGACAGAGAGAATGCTGAAATATTTTATTCAGAAGGCGACAGGCAGAATTTCGTTTTTTAAGCCGCGTGTCAGTATCTGTGTGCCGGCGAGCGTGACAGAGGTTGAGAAGAAGGCAGTGGAGGACGCTGCCTATCAGGCGGGCGCCAGAGAGGTGCGCATCATCGAGGGAGCGATCGCAGCGGCTATGGGTTCCGGAATTGACACCTCAAGACCGTGCGGTAACATGATTGTCGACATCGGAGCGGGGACATGCGATGTCGCTGTGATTTCACTCGACGGTATAGTCGTTAGTTCTTCCATCAAGGTGGCAGGGGACAATTTCGATCAGGATATTGTCCGATACATGAAACAGAAGCACAACCTGATCATCGGGCAGGAGATGGCGGAAGATATCAAGATCCAGATCGGCACAGCATTTCAGAAGCCGGAGCAGAAGATGATGGAGGTGCTTGGAAGAGATGTGATCACAGGGCTGCCTAAGACGGTGCGCGTGACATCGGAGGATACGCGCGATGCACTCAAAGATTCCATCGCCCAGATTGTGGATGTTGTGCGCAGCGTGCTGGAGAGGACACCGCCGGAACTTGCCGCGGACGTCGCAGACAGAGGAATTGTGCTGACAGGAGGAGGATCTCTGCTCAGTGGGCTTGAGGAACTGATTGAAGAGAAGACGGGAATCAATACTATGACAGCGGAGGAACCTTTGACTGCCGTTGCAGAAGGAACGGGAAGATTTGTGGAGCTGACCGCCTCCAACAATAAAATGGAAGATTGATGGATAGAGGGGCATCTTTAGACCACAGAGGTTTAGAGCTGCCCTGTTTTACACTCAGATAGGGCAAGATGACAGAAGAAAACTTGACAGGAGGATGGAATGGAGACGATAGAAGGATATGTAGATCACATTGTATACCGGAATCAAGAGAATGGATACACGGTGATGAATGTGATCAGCGGTGGAGAAGAGATGACATGTGTGGGGACTCTGCCATATATCAGCGAGGGAGAAAATATTGAGGCAGAGGGAAGTTTCGTAGATCATGCAGTATATGGAAAACAGTTTAAAATCCAGAGAATTGAGCTGAAGACACCGGAGGACGAAAGTGCGATTGAGAGATATCTCGCAAGTGGTGCGATCAAGGGGATTGGAGCAGCACTTGCGGCGCGGATCGTGCGCAGGTTCAAAAAAGATACGCTGCGTGTGATGGAGGAGGAGCCGGAGCGCCTTTCAGAGATTAAAGGGATCAGTGAGCGAAAAGCGAGAGAGATTGCAGAGCAGATGGCAGAGAAGCAGGATATGCGAAAAGCAATGATCTTTTTACAGAAATATGGGATTTCTACTGCACTCGGAGCAAAAATCTATCAGCGCTATGGACAGGACCTATACCGTGTGATCCAGGAAAACCCGTATCGCATGGCAGATGACATCTCCGGGATCGGTTTTAAGATTGCGGACGAGATCGCGGCGCGTGTGGGCATACATCTTGATTCGGATTATCGGATCAAGTGTGGCATTACTTATTCCATTCAGCAGGCAGCGACAGAGGGGCATGTCTATCTGCCCAAGACGATGCTGATGGAACGTGCGGGTGAACTCTTGGGTCTTTTGCCGGAACAGATGGAGAAACAATTGATGGATCTGGCGATTGAGCGAAAAGTGGTGATCAAGGAAAAAATAGAAACTGTCCCGGGAGAACAAAATGAGAGCACGATGAGGAGAGAGACCATTGTCTATGGAAAGCAGTTTTATTTTATGGAGCTTCAGATCGCAAGGAAACTGTACGATCTGAACATTTCAGAGGAGATCTCAGAGAAAGAAATTCGTGCCAAAATCAAAGTGATCGAGCGCAGGACAGAGACAAAACTGGATGAACTCCAGAAAAAAGCGGTGATCGAGGCGGTCAGGTCAGGTGTTTTTATCTTGACAGGTGGTCCAGGAACAGGAAAGACGACAACAATCAACGCGATGATTGATTATTTTGAGATGGAAGGGCTTGAGGTGCGCCTTGCAGCTCCTACCGGGAGAGCGGCAAAAAGGATGAAAGAGGCGACAAAGAGGGAGGCACAGACGATCCACAGACTGCTGGAGGTCAGTGCGATCATGGAAGAGAGCAGGGAGAAAGGAATCTTTGGCAAAAATGAAGAAAATCAGCTGGAGACGGATGTACTGATCATCGATGAGATGTCTATGGTCGATGTGTATCTGATGAAGGCGCTGCTCCAGGCTGTGGCGATTGGGACGAGACTGATCCTTGTGGGGGATGTGAACCAGCTTCCTTCCGTGGGACCGGGAAGTATCCTGCGCGATCTGATCCGCTCCAAATGTTTGAATGTAGTCCGACTGAACAAGATTTTCCGCCAGGCGACGGAGAGTGATATCATCGTGAATGCCCACAAAATCAACCGCGGGGAGAAAGTGACGCTGGACAATAAAAGTAAAGATTTCTTTTTCCTGAAACGCGATGATGCAAATGTGATCATCAGTGTTGTCATCACCCTGATACAAAAGAAGCTGCCGCGCTATGTGGATGCCGATCCGCTTGATATCCAGGTCTTGACACCGATGAGAAAAGGTCTGCTCGGCGTGGAGAGGCTCAATCGCATTTTGCAGGAATATCTCAACCCGAAAGCACTCTCGAAGCGGGAGAAAGATCATAAGGATGGATTGTTTCGCGAAGGCGATAAAGTGATGCAGATTAAAAATAATTATCAGATTGAGTGGGAAGTGCGCGGCAACTATGGAATCCCGATCGAGAAGGGAGCGGGAGTTTTTAATGGAGATATGGGGATTGTACGTGAAATCAATCATTTTGCGGAGACGATGACAGTAGAATTTGACGAGCGGCGTTTTGTGGAATATCCGTTTAAACAGTTGGATGAGCTGGAGCTTGCGTATGCGGTCACAGTCCACAAATCGCAGGGAAGTGAATATCCGGCAGTAATCATTCCACTCCTGACAGGACCGAGGATGTTGATGACCCGAAACTTATTGTACACGGCAGTGACGAGAGCACGGAAGTGTGTCACTCTTGTCGGAAGTGTGGATACGTTTGATCAGATGGTCATGAATGAGTTTGAACAGAAAAGATATACGACGCTGGATGAGAGAATACAGGAGATTTTTCAGATTACCGCACAGGATGAAAAAATCACTTCCTGAAAAAATGAAAATTTGTTTTGGGAAGGTTATGGGAGAGAGTCGGACAAAATATGAGAAATGTGATACGACAGTGGGTCATCGGGATTTTTTATCCGTACCAGTGTCCGTTTTGCCGCACGATCGTGGGAGGCGGACACCCCGATCTCTGCGCGTCATGCAGAGAAAACATAAAAAAGATTTCGGAACCGCGCTGCAAAAAATGCGGCAGACCGATTCGTGTGCCAGAAAAAGAATTCTGTGGCGACTGTGAAGAGAAGCCTCATCTCTATGAGGAAGGGATGGCACTGTATCTGTATGAAGGGGAAGTGAGAAAAGCAGTACACCGTCTCAAATTTCAAAATCAGCGCGTGTACGGTGAAATTTTTGGAAAAGCTATGGCAGAGGCGTTTGAGGAGAAAATCAAGAAGTGGGGAGTAGAGGCGGTAATTCCCGTGCCGATGTACAAGAAAAAACAGAGAAAACGGGGATATAATCAGGCAGAGTTGCTGGCAAGAGAGGTAGCACAGAGACTGGAACTGCCGCTTTTATGTGACTTGGTAGTGCGCACCAGAGATACGAAACCTCAGAAAGAGCTCACAGGAAAAGAGAGAGAAAATAATCTCAAAAAAGCTTTTCTTATGGTCGACGATGCGGTAAAATTAAGAAAAATCCTGATAGTAGATGATATCTATACGACAGGAAGCACAGTGGATGCGATGGCTGATGTCTTAAAGAGACATGGCGTCGAAGCAGTCTATTTTATAAGCCTTTGCATTGGACAAGGAGAAGGGGACGGGTGTGATGATGGAAGAGTATAGAAAGAAGAGGGAAGAATGGAAAAAGTATTCAGGGAAGGCATTGCTGATCTTTTTTATTGTAGCAGCAGGAATTCTTTTTTCTTTTGCCCTTACAAATTTAGGAAGAATTGTGGCATTTGGCAAAGAGATGCTGAATGTATTGCAGGCGGTATTGATTGGCATCGTGATTGCGTATCTGCTCAATCCGATTGCCAACTTTATAGAACAAAAAGGAATCACTCTGGCGGATAAGAAAAAATGGAAGAAATTGTCAAACAATCAGATCCGTATGATCAGTGTTGCAATCACAGAGATGCTTGCGATCATGGTGGTGTTCACACTCGCCTCAATCGTTCTTCCGCAACTGTTAAACAGTCTTTCTGTGTTCATGCGGTCTCTTCCAGGATATGTCAAGCAGATGATCGATCTCTTAGAGAAGATCTCCAGCGATGATGACAGCCAGTGGGTTGCCTTTCTGGAAAGCCTGTTAAATGATGGAAGTCAGAAAATTTTAGACTGGATCAACAGTGCTGGAATTTTAAAGAATCTGGAGAGTGTTCTTTCCTATTTTGCGACCAGCGTGATTGGAATTGCAAAAATACTGCTGAACATTATCATCGGAGTGATTATTTCAATCTATCTTTTAGTCAGCAAACAAAAATTTGTAGGTCAGGGAAAGAAAGTACTCTATGCGGTCTTTAACAGTCGTCTCGCCAACAACATTTTGGATGTGGCGAGAAAAAGCCATATGATTTTCAGCGGATTTATCTCAGGAAAAATTATTGATTCGCTGATCATCGGCGTGATCTGTTTTATCGGTATGACGGTGATGAAGATGCCGTACATTCCGCTGGTCAGCGTGCTGATCGGTGTGACGAATGTGATCCCGTTTTTCGGACCATATCTTGGTGCGATACCGAGTATCCTGCTGATTCTTCTCGTCAGCCCGGGCAAAGGAATTATGTTTTTGATCTTTATCGTCGTTTTGCAGCAGGTTGATGGAAATGTGATTGGACCCAAAATACTTGGAAGCTCCACAGGACTTTCTGCATTCTGGGTAATCTTTGCGATTTTGATTGGAAGCGGATTGTTTGGGATTATGGGAATGATTACGGGGGTTCCAGTGTTTGCGGTAATTTATTACCTTTTGAAGACATGGATTGAATATCTGTTGAAAAAGAGGCAGCTGCCGGTCGAGTCGAAGCAATATGAACAGGTAGATCATATCGAGGAGACAGATCGCACAATGGTTTACCAGAAGACTTTGCCCAAAGAAAAGAAACGACTGCACAAAGAATAGAACTTTCTTTTAAAAAAGAGTTATGATATAATGAGCACTGAGTACAAAGTATA
Organism: Robinsoniella sp.; assembly: GCA_022788205.1. GTDB lineage: Bacteria > Bacillota > Clostridia > Lachnospirales > Lachnospiraceae > JAGZHZ01. The sequence continues at coordinate 13,779 of JALEVQ010000114.1, forward strand.
TCATTACGCATAAAGCGATTTTTGCGTATCTATATTAAAATCAAAGAGAAAATGGTCAGGAGAAAGACATGGTAAAAAAAGAAAAAGTACAAAATATGACCCGGTTGGCTATTTTTGAAAAAAAGCATCGAAAAGAAATAGAAACTGTAAAAGGTACGTACCAGAGCGATTACGTCAGCGGATATATGATGAAAAATTGGTTTCGCATCACGTTGGCTTTTGGTTTGGGCTTTTGTCTCTGGGCATTATATAATCTGGATGAGATAGCCGCTTCTCTGAATGAATTGGATCTGGTTCAGTTTGGACTTCAGATTCTGGGCGTCTATCTGGCGGTGATGGGTGTCTATCTTGCACTGACTTGGGTCATTTACATGCTTCGCTATCAGCGGATGAAAAAAATCAGAGAGGAATATCAGAAGATGATGCAACCGCTTGTCAGAGAATATCAAAAGACGGAAAAAAGGAGAACGAGACAATGAAATTTCTGTTGAAACTGCAAAGATCACTGAAGATCTTTTATAATAAAAATGCGGTCTGGGTTCAGGCTGTCTTAAAATTTGTGCTGGCTTCGGCAGTATTTCATGTGATACAGATGCAATTCGGTTTTGAGAGAACGATGCAGGATTATCTGATTGTGACGGTACTTGCGTTCGTCAGTGCTTTTTTGTCCACAAATACAATCAGTCTTCTGGCAGGGGTTTTTATCATCGGCAACCTATCCTCCTTGTCACTTGAGGCACTGGGCATAGGGAGTGTGATTGTACTGATTGTAGGGTTGCTCTATTTTGGAATGGGACCAAAAGAGAGTTGCGCTCTTTTGCTGATGCCGATCGCACTGAGTTTTCATCTGCCGTCTCTCATTCCGGTGCTGTTTGGTCTGATCGGCGGAGTGTCTGCAGTCTGGGGAATTGTAGCAGGAACGATTCTGTATTATGTGACAGATACGATCACGGGAAGCTCTTATATGATATCCTCTGGGACAGGAATGGATGAGATTCTCAGGCATGTGATGGGGGTTCTGGGAGAATTGGCAGATATGCGGGATATGGCGGTGATGCTGATCATTCTTCTGATCGTCTTTGCCGTTGTCTCTATTTTGCGCAGAATGGCAGTGGATTATGCGTGGTATCTGGCAATTGGAGCAGGTGTTTTTTCGTATGTACTCCTGACGGTGATTGCGATGATTTCCTTTGGAAGCAGTGAGAGCTTTATCTGGACTGTGATCAGTGCAGTTGTCACAATATTGGCAGCATTGCTGACGCAGATTTTGAAATTCCACGTCGACTATCGTCGCACCGAAAAACTTCAGTTTGAAGATGATGAATATTATTATTATGTAAAAGCTGTCCCGAAGTATGGTAGGAGGAACATGCCGGCAGTGCAGAAAGAAATGTCGATGCAGGAAGAAATGAGAGAACGCCAGGCTGCGCCAATTCCGCAGAGAAGGGAAGAGGCGAGAGAACGTCAGGCTGCGCCAATTCCGCAGAGAAGGGAAGAGGTGAGAAGGTATCAGGAGTCTGAAATCAGACAGGAGCCTGTTGTGGAACGGCAAGTTGAGACAGAGAGGGAGATGACAGAAGAAGAGGTCAGAGAACAGCACAGACAAGAGTGGCTGAGAATCAGAACGGAACAAGGCGGAAGCCGATATGACAGACGAAAGGGAGGATGAAACAGATGAGCCAGATTCGAAATTTGATCATGCGATATATTCCATGGCTTTCTATGCCTTCTTTTCATATTTCTTTTACAGACGTGGTGGAGATTATTATCCTGTCTGTGATAGTGTATCGCGCTCTGGTCTGGATCAAGGATACAAGAGCATGGACGTTGCTGAAGGGCATTGTGATTATCTGTGTGTTTATCCTGATAGCGCGGATCTGTCAGATGGACACTATCACTTACATTATCACAAAAGGGCTCGATATTGCAATTCTTGCCGCACTTGTCATTTTTCAGCCGGAACTCAGAAGAGTCCTGGAACAGCTCGGCGAGAAAAAAATTTTTTCTGCGCTGATTCCCTTTGAGAGTCCCAAGGACGTCAAACAGCGCTTCTCAGACAAGACGATCAATGAACTGGTAAAAGCCTGCGTGGAGATGGGAAAGGCAAAGACTGGAGCATTGATTGTGATTGAGCAAAATGTTGTGCTGACGGAGTTTGAGAGAACGGGGATCGCTCTGGACTCTATTTTGACCAGTCAGCTGCTGATCAATATTTTTGAACATAATACACCGCTTCATGACGGTGCTGTGATTGTACGAGGTGACCGAATCGTGTCAGCGACGTGCTACCTCCCTTTGTCTGACAATATGGAGTTGAGCAAGGAACTCGGCACGAGACACCGTGCAGGTGTCGGAGTCAGCGAAGTCACCGATTCTCTGACAATCATTGTCTCAGAGGAGACAGGAAAGATTTCTCTGGCGCTCCGCGGGAAACTGATGCGTGCAGTCAGCCCGGAAGTTTTGAGAGAACAGCTCACGATTGTGCAGAATAAATCCATCGACGCCAGGAAGTTTAAGCTGTGGAAGGGGTGGAGCAAATGAAAATGAAATGGAATAAGTGGAGAAAGAACATTGGCTTAAAAGTGATTTCTATTCTCATTGCTTTTGGAATCTGGCTTATGGTAGTAAACACCAATGATCCAGAAAAGACACAGCCTTTCAGCGTGACAGTGACGATCGAAAATAAAGAAAAATTGGAGGATGCCGGAAAAGTTTACCGTGTGCGTGACAATACAGATGAAGTCAAGATCTGGGTCACAGCGAGAAAATCTGTGATTCAGAGTCTGAAGAGTTCTGATTTTAAGGTGATCGCAGACTTTGAGAATCTGAATGAGGCGCTTGGCTCTATCCCTCTTGTGGTCGAATGTACAAACAGCAAAATCACGGAGGATAAGATTAAGGTACTTCCGCCTTCACTGAAAATTGAGTTGGAGAATAAAAAAGAGCAGGAGTTTGTCCTGAATGTCGAAAAGACAGGAACGCCTGCAAAAGGCTATGAAGTTGCCTCGATCGAAGCGGTTCAGGGCAAGAAAATTTATATCGCAGGTGCTGAGAGCCTTCTAAAGATTATCGGAAAGGTTTCTGTACCGGTTTCCGTTCAGGGCTCTTCCGCAGACCGAACAGTCACATCTTCCATTCGGATCACGGATAAGAACGGAGCAGTGTTTACTGAGAATCAGATGAATAGTCTGGAGTTGAAGACGATGGAGGGAGCGGTGATTTCAGA
>JALEVQ010000036.1 GCA_022788205.1 Robinsoniella sp.
AGTTATCCCAGGTAAAGCTTTCTGTCGGCACATACCACAGATATTTGTTCTCATAATCGTAAACCTGCTCTGTCTGAGCTTCTGCTGCATAAACGCCCGGCATAGCCATTGCGAATGTCATTGCTGCAGCCATACCAGCAGCTACCACTTTTTTTAAATATACATTTTTCCTGCTCATACACTGATTCTCCTTTTATTTTTTATCTAAATATCTTCTCCATATTTTCTGTTCCTGATCGCATGCTTATCAGAACTCTTTACGCTGCCAATTATATAGAAAGTTGTTTGGAGTGTCAATAAATCTGGCGCATATGCGGAATTTTACCTTTTTTTTCGTAAGAAAACCCATTTTTTTCTATAAAAGCCACGCGGACGGAAGGAGCGGGGCGATATGCGAAAAGTCTGTCGAAAAACGGGTTGACGTATAGAGAAAAATGAAGTAGAATTACTTTAGCGTAGTAAAAAGGAAAAGAGTTGAAGGGTGGAAATCGATCTGATGAGACACCGATTCAGCAATGCTTGCAGAACATGAAAAATTCGGCGAAGAGAACAAGTAAAAACAGAGCAACTGTTCACAGAGAGCTGTCATAGGTGGAAGACAGCAACAGGACTGTTTCGAAGATCATCTCTGAGAAGGAAAGTTGAAACAGAAACGGAGTAAGCTTTCACGGGCGTTTCCCGTTACAGAAATCGCGTATGCTGGTGCGTTGTATTCGTACTTGTTTTTCGAATGAGAGACAGGGTGGTTGCGGAATAAAGAGTCCGTCCCTAGAGATAGGGGCGGTTTTTTTGTCTCGGGAAAAAATCATACTGCAGGCAAAAAAGAGAAGGAGGAAAAAGCATGAAAATCTACAAAAAATTGATGAATGCTTTGGCTATGCTGGAAAAGATGATTCTTGTCATCTCTACATTGTTGATCCTGGTTCTGACAGTGGGAAATGTATTCTCTCGTAAAGTCATTCACCAGTCATGGTCGTTTACCGAGGAATTGGTGGTAGCGGTATTCGTCCTGATCACGTTAGTGTCAGCAGCCCTTGCATGTCGGGAGGGAGAGTTGGTAAATCTTACGCTGGTTACCGATCATCTGCCAAAAAAATTAAGGAAGCCATTGCTGCTTCTGAGCACAGTTCTGTGTGTATTTTTCACAGCAGTTCTATTTAAATATGGCTTGGATAAGGTAATGACACAGCTCGCAAACGGAAAGAGAACGTTCGTGCTCAACTGGCCGGAGTGGATTTTCTGGTCATTTGTGCCGATCGGAGCAGGATGTATGATTCTGCATTTTATTGAATATTTCATCGATTATTGTGTGAAAGAGAAGGAGGAGAAGAAATGATCAGTGCCGTCTTATTTATCTCATTTTTTATTTTCCTGATCTTAGGAATCCCGATTGGAATCTGTCTTGGACTGTCTTCGGTCTGTGCGATTCTGTACTCGGGGACATCGCTGACGATCGTGGCGACAAATATGTATTCCGGTATCAGTAAATTTTTGCTTCTCGCCATTCCGTTCTTCGTACTGTCTGGAAATATTATGGCAAAAGCTGGTATCTCAAAACGTCTTGTCAAATTTGTAGATACGTGTGTAGGACATCGAAGAGGCGGTATCGCCATCGTGTGTGTCATCGTGGCATGTTTCTTCGGAGCGATTTCAGGTTCCGGACCTGCTACGGTTGCAGCGCTGGGCGCTGTGTTGATCCCGGCGATGGTGGAGCAGGGAGGTTTTTCTGCATCTTTTTCGACTGCTCTGATGGCGACGGCAAGCTCGATCGCAATTGTCATCCCACCGAGTATCGCATTTGTCGTATACGCATCGATCACAGGTGTCTCGATCGCGGATATGTTCATGGCAGGTATCGTTCCTGGTATTCTGATGGGTCTGGCGCTCGTCATCGTGGTTATGATCGAGGCGAGAAAGAAAAATATTCAGCCTACCAAGCAGAGAGCGAGCGCAAAAGAGCGCTGGGATGCATTTAAGGATGCGTTCTGGGGTTTTCTGATGCCAGTCATCATCTTAGGTGGTATCTATGGAGGTATTTTCACACCGACTGAGGCAGCGGCAGTGTCCGTTGTATATGGTCTGTTTGTAGGTATGGTGATCTACCGGGAAGTCAGCGTGAAAGATCTGTGGGCGATCCTCATTGACTCCGGAAAGACGACAGGAGGAATCATGCTGATTGTCGCATGTGCGTCTCTGTTTTCATTTGTATGTACCCAGTTCGGTATCGCGCAGGCGGCATCGGATTTGCTGGGAAGCATCGCACACAATCAGTTTACCTTCCTGTTAATTGTAAATATTATTTTCCTGATCGCAGGATGCTTTATCGATGCAAACTCTGCGATGTACATTTTCATCCCGATCATGCTGCCTGTCTGCAAGGCGTTGGGGTATGACCTGGTTGCATTTGGTATTGTGGCGACAGTGAACCTTGCAATCGGACAGGTTACTCCTCCGGTCGGCGTCAACCTGTTTGTGGCAATCGGAATCAAGTTGAAGAAGGGTATGGAAGTGACGCTCCAGCAGATCTCGAAGGCAGTTGTGCCGATGCTTGTAGCATGTGTGGCGGTACTGCTTATAGTCACCTACATTCCTTCTGTTTCTACATTGCTTCCAAAACTTCTGGCTGGGGAGAATGGATCTTACACGGGAACCGTGGTTGTCGACAAAGCGAATGAGGGGGCTGGCGATGAGGCAGATACACCGTCTTCGACCTCATATGATGAGATCGGTGATTACAGTGATCTGGGCTGGACAGAACAGATATGGAATTTTGCGTGCTCAACGACGGAGACTAGTACCTGGGCAGAGGGTGGACGCAAGTTTGGCGAGCTGATGGAGAAAGCGACCGGCGGCAAGATCAAAGTCAATGTCTATGCCGCAGACCAGCTGACAAACGGAAATCAGTCCGAGGGAATCCAGGCACTGATGGATGGCGATCCGGTTCAGGTATCGATGCACAGCAATCTGATTTACTCTGCATTTGACCCGCGCTTCAACGTGGTATCTCTGCCGTATCTGTTTGATTCGGTGGAAGACGCCGACGCAAAACTGGACGGAGAAGCCGGAGAAAAATTAAAAGAAATTTTGAGTGGATATGGACTTCACTGTATGGGAATCGCTGAGAACGGATTCCGTCAGCTGACAAACAATGTCAGAGAGATCAAGTCCGTGGATGATATGAAGAATCTGAAGATTCGTGTCGCAGGAAGCAACCTTTTGATGGAGTGCTACAAGTGCTGGGGAGCAGATGCGACAAATATGAACTGGTCTGAGACATACACTGCATTGCAGCAGAAGACGGTCGAGGGACAGGAAAATCCATTGCCTGCAATCGATGCGGCAAGTGTACAGGAAGTGCAGCCGTACTGTTCTCTGTGGAACGCAAATTATGACTGTCTGTTCTTCTGTATCAACCAGGATCTGTATGACAGTCTGACACCAGAACAGCAGGCGGTAGTCGACGAGGCAGGACAGAAAGCAGTTGACTACGAGCGTTATATCAACCGTGCCGGGGATGACGAGATCATGAGCCGCTGGCAGGAGAAAAACGGTGTGACCATTACAGCGTATGAAGACATCGATATTGATTCCTTCAAGGAAGCTGTGGATGGAGTAGAAGAGTGGTATCAGAGCGAGCTCGAGGCACAGGGCTATGACGATGCCGCAGAGCTGATCGCTGCATTTACTTCGGATGCTTCCGCGATGAACTTTGATGTGGAAGATCACAGTGACCTTGGCTGGGAGGAGCAGACATGGAACTTTGCATGCTCGACGACCGAGACGAGTACCTGGGCAGAGGGCGGACGCAAGTTCGGAGAACTGGTGGAGAAAGCGACAGGCGGAAAGATCAAAGTCAACGTTTACGCCGCAGATCAGCTGACGAACGGAAATCAGTCTGAGGGAATTCAGGCATTGATGGACGGTGATCCAGTTCAGGTATCGATGCACAGCAACCTGATTTACTCCGCATTTGACCCGCGTTTTAACGTGGTATCCCTGCCGTATCTGTTTGATTCGGTGGAAGACGCTGACGCAAAACTGGACGGAGAAGCCGGAGAAAAATTAAAAGAAATTCTCTCAGAGTATGGACTTCACTGTATGGGAATCGCTGAGAATGGATTCCGTCAGCTGACAAACAATGTGAGAAAAATTAAATCTGTGGACGATATGAAGAATCTGAAGATTCGTGTCGCAGGAAGTAATTTGTTGATGCAGTGCTACAAGCTGTGGGGAGCAGATGCGACGAACATGAATTGGTCCGAGACCTACACCGCATTGCAGCAGAAGACGGTCGAGGGACAGGAAAATCCACTGCCGGCAATCGACGCGGCGAGTGTGCAGGAAGTACAGCCATACTGTTCTCTGTGGAACGCAAACTATGACTGTCTGTTCTTCTGCATCAACCAGGAAATTTACGACAAATTGACACCGGAACAGCAGGCAGTCATCGACGAGTGCGGACAGATCGCGACACAGTATGAGCGCTATATCAACCGTGCCGGAGACGATGAGATCATGAGCCGCTGGGAGGAGAAGAATGGCGTGACCATCACACCATATGACGAGATTGATATTGACTCCTTCAAAGAGGCAGTGGCAGGAGTGGAAGAGTGGTATCAGAGTGAGCTGGAGGCACAGGACTATGACGATGCCGCAGAGCTGATTGCTGCTTTCAAAGCAGAGCCAGAGCAAGAAGAGGAAAAGCCGACCTATGATGTCGCAGATTACAGCGACCTTGACTGGGAAGAACAGACATGGAATTTTGCATGCTCGACGACCGAGACCAGTACGTGGGCAGAGGGCGGACGCAAGTTTGGCGAGCTGATGGAGAAAGCGACCGGCGGAAAGATTAAAGTCAAAGTCTACGCCGCAGACCAGCTGACGAACGGAAATCAGTCCGAGGGAATTCAGGCGCTGATGGACGGCGATCCGGTTCAGGTATCGATGCACAGCAACCTGATTTACTCTGCCTTTGACCCGCGCTTTAATGTGGTATCGCTGCCGTATCTGTTTGATTCCGTGGAAGATGCCGACGCAAAATTAGACGGTGAAGCCGGAGAAGAGTTAAAGGAAATTTTAGGAGAGTATGGTCTCCATTGCATGGGAATCGCTGAGAATGGATTCCGTCAGCTGACAAACAATGTCAGAGAGATTAAGTCGGTCGATGACATGAAAAACTTGAAGATTCGTGTCGCAGGAAGCAACCTGTTGATGCAGTGCTACAAGCTGTGGGGAGCAGATGCGACGAACATGAACTGGTCTGAGACGTACACTGCGCTGCAGCAGAAGACCGTGGAGGGGCAGGAAAATCCGCTGCCGGCAATCGATGCGGCGAGCGTGCAGGAAGTACAGCCATACTGTTCTCTGTGGAACGCAAACTATGACTGTCTGTTCTTCTGCATCAACCAGGAAATTTATGACAGACTGACACCGGAACAGCAGGCAGTGGTCGATGAGTGTGGAAAGATTGCGACACAGTATCAAAGAGATATCAACCGCTCCGGAGACGACGAGATCATGAGCCGCTGGGAGGAGAAGAATGGTGTGACGATCACTCCATATGATGAGATCGATATCGATTCCTTCAAAGAGGCAGTGGCAGGAGTCAAAGACTGGTATCAGAAGGAGCTGGAAAACCAGGGATACGATGATGCCGCAGAGCTGATCGCAATCTTTACAGCAGAGAAAGAAAAACCAGAAGAGACAAAAGAAGAAGCGCCAGAGACGAAGACGTATGAAGTTGCAGATCACAGCGATCTTGAATGGAAAGAGCAGACATGGAACTTTGCATGTTCGACGACCGAGACCAGTACGTGGGCAGAGGCTGGACGCAAGTTTGGCGAGCTGATGGAGCAAGCGACTGGAGGCAAAGTGAAAGTCAAAGTCTACGCCGCAGATCAGCTGACAAACGGAAATCAGTCCGAGGGAATTCAGGCGCTGATGGACGGCGACCCGGTTCAGATCTCGATGCACAGCAACCTGATTTACTCTGCCTTTGACCCGCGTTTCAACGTGGTATCGTTGCCGTATCTGTTCGATTCCGTCGAGGATGCCGACGCAAAACTGGACGGAGAAGCTGGTGAAAAGTTAAAAGAAATCCTTTCAGAAAAAGGACTTCACTGTATGGGAATCGCTGAGAATGGATTCCGCCAGCTGACAAATAATGTGAGAGAAATTAAATCTGTGGACGATATGAAGAATCTGAAGATCCGTGTCGCAGGAAGCAACCTGTTGATGCAGTGCTACAAGATGTGGGGCGCAGATGCGACCAGCATGAACTGGTCTGAGACGTACACCGCATTGCAGCAGAAGACGGTCGAGGGACAGGAAAATCCACTCCCGGCAATCGACGCGGCGAGCGTGCAGGAAGTACAGCCATACTGCTCGATGTGGAATGCAAACTATGACTGTCTGTTCTTCTGTATCAACCAGAAACTGTATGACAGTCTGACGCCAGAGCAGCAGGCAGTGGTCGATGAGTGCGGAAAACTCGCCACCGAATACCAGCGTGAAATCAACCGCGCAGGTGACGACGAGATCAAGGCACGCTGGACAGAGAAGAACGGAGTGTCTATCCTTCCTTATGAAGAGCTGGACATCGAGTCCTTCAAAAATGCAGTCGATGGAATCGATGAGTGGTTCATCGATACATTAAAAAATCAAGGATACGAAGACGCAGAGGAATTAGTAGCGATCTTCCGATAAAACAGAAAAAATTAAGATTCCCCCGCTTCCGTGCTTGTGCATTGGAGGTGGGGGAATCTTTGACAGAAAGGTGGTACCATGCCAGTTTCTTTTTTCTGGGACATGACCCTGACCGCCTGCATCACAGTGTGGTCGCCTGGTCCCAATAACATTATGCTTTTATCTTCTGCCAGTAAATATGGCATCAAAAAAAATCTGAAATTTATGCTAGGCATCTGGACAGGTTCTCTGTCGCTGATGATTCTGTGCGGCATTTTCTGCCGAGGGCTGACTGCAATCGTGCCAGGGATTCAACCGGTCATGAAGTATGTCGGGGCAGCTTATCTTGTCTACCTTGCCTATCTTACGTTTCGCCGTCTCCCGCCGGGAGAAGGCAGTGCAGAGAAAGAACCCTCCTATCCGATGGGGATTTTTCTGCAGCTTGTGAATGTAAAAATCATCATCTATGGACTGACGATGTTTTCCTCTTTTATTTTGCCGTATGAACAGCGCCCGCTCATCCTGCTCTTTTTTGCCTTCTATCTGATGGTACTCGGAGCGATCGGAAATCTGATCTGGGCTTTTGCGGGAAATGTACTGAAACGGTTCTACAGCTCACATTATCGGGTGATGAACACCATCATGGCCTTACTGCTTGTGTGGTGTGCACTGCGTGTCATTTCCTAGCGCGGAGGAGAACATTTGCTGCAGGGAGTATATCCCATAGATTTTGCACTCGACAGGGAGATTGGAATATCAGACTTGCGCAGATACTGGCATCCCGCAGAGTGATATTTTTCCCCTGTCTTAGTGATGTGAACAATGATATCGCTGTCGGCAGGCGACGGCGTTGCTTCTGTCTCCGTCATCAGCTGGATCGGCTCCTGCTCAGGCGCGGATTTGCCAGCTTCTGGGCTGGAAGATCCCTGGATATCTGACGAGACATTGATTAGCAGGTTCACTCCGTCAGAGGACAGGAGAGAAAATGGGATATCGCCAAGGCGATAGGACGTATCGAAGGATGGCGAACTGACAGAGATGCCTTTGGCGTCGATTGCAGAGCGTATCTCAGAGAGAACCTGACTGTCAGATTCAGCGCCGCCGCCAGTCGATGGCAGGATGATATTCTCGACATCAAAATGATTGAGTATCTCCTGGAAACCGCCAATAGACTTCTCATCCAGACGGGTTCCTATGAGATACTCTAATTTTGTTACTCCTCGGCTCTGCAGGTAATCGACCACCAAAGCGCCATCCTCGACGCTGCCCGCATCGATCAGCATAGCGTGATCCCCGGAGATCATAAAAGCGGCATTGCCTTGGCTGAGAGAGATCAAATGCATTGCACCAGAAGAGCTGCCATTTTCGAAGGATTCCAGCGAGGAAGCGGTCAGCTTCGCATGATTTAAAGCATCGATCAGTTCTTTGTCAATCTCAGAGTCAGAACCCAGACCATAATCTTCTTTAAAGCGAGAGATTGCGGCGTTTGTCATCTGACCGGCAATACCATCCGCAATCCCACAATCATATCCGAGCAGATTTAACTTTTCCTGGATGGAGATGATCGTATCAGTGCTGATAGTTGTGACCGTCCCAGAAAGAGCAAGCTGCACTTGCCCACGAGCGGGACCGCTTGCGGAGCTGGCACACACCGTACCTGAGAAAAGCATCACCGTGGTCAACAGAGCAATCAAAGGATACAATAATTTCTTTTTCTTTTCCATATGTACTCCTCCTAATCATTTTTCAATGAAATCTGGATTCCTGCTTCGCAGCAGCAACCTTTAAGAACGGCGCCGGTCAAGTTTTTTGGAGAGCATCATGCCGATTCCCTGGAGGATCTGTACCAGGACAACGAGAATCACGATGGTCACAATCATGATATCCGTCTGATAGCGATAATATCCATATCGACTTGCAATATCACCAAGACCGCCTCCGCCGACGATACCTGCCATCGCAGAGTATCCAAGGATGGTTCCGATGGCGATGGTCACTCCAACCAGGAGCGATGTTCTGGCCTCAGCCAAAAGCACCTTCCAGATGATGGTCCAGGTGCTTGCGCCCATGCTCAGAGCAGCCTCGACCACGCCCTTATCAACCTCTTTGAGGGAGGATTCCACCATACGCGCGATGAATGGTGCAGCTGCGATCACAAGCGGTACGATCGTTGCGGTAGAGCCATAACTCTTGCCTACGATGAATTTGGTGATCGGGATCACCAGGATCAATAAAATCAAAAACGGAATACTTCGAATTAAATTTACGACGAAGTCTAACACTTTGTAAATGACAGGATGCGGTCGGATTCCCTCCTTGTCCGTTATGGCAAGCACAACCCCGAGCGGAAGCCCCAGCAGATATCCGAACAGCGTCGACATCAAGGTCATATAAAGTGTGTCTCTTGTACCTTCCAACAGCATGATAACAATTGTCTCATCCCACATAATCTTTCAGCTCCTCCACTCCGAGATTTTTATCGATAAAGTATTGAATCATCTGGTCCGCAATCTCTTTCGATTCCGGCAGCTGCAGAATCATCTCGCCTTCGGCATTTCCATCAATCGTTTTGGTGTCCGCGTACAGAATGTTCAGAGGAGTCTTGTACTCCAAAATGACATTGCCGATCATCGGCTCAAAGGCGGAATGATTGCTGAATGTCACGCGGATCAGCCTCTTACCTCTCATCCTCTCAATCTGCTGCGGTCCGCTCAGAATCAGCTTTCTGGCAGCTTCGGTTTTTGGAGAGTGGAACAGGTCTTTTACCGTGCCGTATTCAGCCAGATGTCCGTGATCGAGGACAGCCACATGGCGGCAGATTTCCTGCACGACACTCATTTCATGCGTGATCACCACGATGGTGATGCCATACGTCTCGTTGATGCTTTTCAGCAGCGTCAAGATCGATTTTGTCGTCTGCGGGTCGAGCGCACTCGTCGCCTCATCGCAGAGCAGAATCTGAGGATTATTTGCGAGCACTCTGGCGATCGCCACACGCTGTTTTTGTCCTCCGGAGAGCTGAGATGGATACGCTTTTGCCTTCTCCTCCAGACCGACCGTCTTTAACAATTCCATGGCGCGCGCCTTTGCTTCTTTTCTCTTGACCCCCGCGATTTCCATCGGAAAACAGACGTTGTCCAGCACATTTCGCTGCATCAGCAGATTGAAATGCTGAAAGATCATTCCGATATTCTGTCTCGCCTTTCTCAGTTCTCTGTCTGGCAGTTCCATCAGATTTTTTCCATCCACAAGCACTCTTCCTTCTGAGGGCTGCTCGAGAAGATTCAGACAGCGGACCATGGTACTTTTTCCGGCACCGGAAAGACCAATGATACCAAAGATATCTCCTTTTTCAACCTCAAAACTTACATTTTCAAGTGCATCGACGGGACCCGCTTTTGTGATAAATCGTTTACTCACTTTCTCGACTCGGATCATTGGTTCCATACATGTGACCTCCCGTTTTTTCTAAAAATAAATAGGTACTATAAAAAAACGCAGGCGTATCGTGATGAACGCCTGCGTTAAAAAATACGATTGTGAATTCCTGCCATCACTTAGCATGAAAGCTTGCTTATCGCCGGATTCAGTATAGCACAAAAAGAAAGCATTGGCAACAAGTGCTTCTATCCACACAGAATAAACGCATGAACGGAGAGAGAGACCTTTGTCTCTCATTATTTGGCAAGTTCATCAATTGCATCTAACATCTCGTTATCGTATAATACTTTCAGAACAGCAAGGATTACTGGTATCTCCTTTTCCAGTCTTCTTCCTATCGTACTTCGGATCCGTC
>JALEVQ010000037.1 GCA_022788205.1 Robinsoniella sp.
ATTTGTTTCCATTGCTTCCTCCAGATTATTTTTCTAGATTCCATTGTACATGATTATTTTAGATATGTCACCGTTTTCCTGTATACAATCTATCATACTTAGCTTTCTTTGAACATCCCTAAAAACGTGCGTTTACCGTGCCGCAATCCCCGAGACAAAATATCCATTTTTCCTTACTGTCAACTATTCGTTCTTGAAATTTTTAGAACCAGCACTGCTTTTATTATCAATAGCAAAAAAATCATTGCTATTGCACAGGCTTCCCTCGTCATTGCCAAAAACATTTCCATATGCACTCCTGTCAATTTATGAAACCACGAATTAAGGGATGCAAATCCAACATTTGTTCCATTGAATATTTCGGGACTTATTTAAGATAATCCCTTAATGATACTTTTTACAATCTTATGTAATCGAATCTCCTACCTCAGCCTCAATCGATAAGAGAACTGCTCGGCTTCTGACCCAGCTTTGATGATATCCATTTGCATTATCCCCGATTCTATAATATACTGTAACATATAAATCGTCATTCTATTCATCATAAAGGAGCCTTCTATGAATATTCCCTTTGCCACGAAACAACTTGAAAAAATACTGGTGCGTATTTCCTACTGCGCAATTCTTTCCAGTCTTTCTGCCGCTTGGTTTACTGCTTATTTTTGTATGATCACGCTGCCCCTGTTTCGGGAATTTTATTCTCTCACCCTCCTCCACCAGAGAGTACTGTTGCCTCTTATTGCAGTCGGTTTCCTTTTTGTTGCGGTGGCTCTTTATTTACACATCCGCCTGAATTTCCCTCTGCATCAGTCGCTGACGATTTCCCTTGAGGCTTACCGCTATGATCTTTACTGCATACCCTCCAAAAAGTTTGTCTATGGCAGCCATGATTGATTTGAATGAGGATGGCAGCTATACGCTTCACCAACTCCACTATACCAAATAAATTTTTGAAAACTAAAAAGAGTTATACGGTCATACGTCTTTCTGTTCTTTTCAATTATCAAAGTCTTTTCTCTCTTTCATTCATATTTTTCAAATTTGAGTGAAAAATTTTCATTTTTTGTGCTAAATTGTGCAGTCAATGTCAAATTTTTCTCTTGTTCGTCTTATATTTTCGTGATATAATTCAAAATATAAAAGTGCTAAGGGTGATTTTATGTGCATTTTGCCCTAAAACTTTTGGCTAGTGACTGAAGGGGAAATACAGTTACTGCATCGTAAAATATTTTGAGATCAGGAGGATAACATTATGGGAAACACTATTTCCAGAAGAGATTTCTTAAAAGCTACAGCAGCCGGCACATTAAGTGTGGCAATGTTAGGTGCAACAGGTCTCGTAGCTGGCGCTGCTGAGAACGCTGACAAACCAGCAAGCAAGAGTGGTTTAGCACCTGTATTTAACGGATACGGCAGCAAATACGAGTATGGTCATTTTACCGTAGAAGCTAACGTTATCAACGCAAACAGTGAGGATTTCAATCCAAATCCTTCCTTCAGCGTATACCACATCATGGACTACACCGCAGAGGTTCCTTATGCAGACAGCATGGCTACCAACGGTGCTACCAATGACAACAACACAGCTAGTATGTACGTGATTACTTCCGGCAATGATGCTCTGCTGATTGATATGGGTAATGGTTCTAAATCCACAGCAAGCCACTTTGGAGAGGATCCTGCAGATGAAGCTGTTCTCGCAAAAATCGATGAAGAATATCGTGATCTTGTTCTCTCACTTGTGGATGGTCGCAACTTTAAGATTGCCATCACTCACAAACATGGCGATCATGTTGGATTCTCAACCGCTCTGGCTGGTTTAGGATACACGGTTCTCTTCCCAGAAGGCGATCTCAATGACAGTATCAAAGAGCGTTTCGCAGAGTATGATCTCCAGACTTTCGTTCCAGGTGAATTCCAGATTCCTGTTGGCGATATCACAATCGACACAATCCTGTGCGGCGGACATACAGATGCTTCCACGATCTTCGTGATCAGCACACCAGTGATTACCTACAACTATGACGCTTCCAACGCTTCCGCTACCTACATCACCTTCATCGGTGACGCAATCGGTTCCGGATCCAGCGTATGGATCTTCGCTCTGCCTGGACTTCAGATGTTAAATGACCAGATCGATGACGCTGTCAAGAAACTGGAAAGCTATACTGCTTTCGATGCAGGTCTCGGCGCAGGCGAGCAGAAAGGTGCAAAATTACTGCTGCTCGGCGGTCACGGATGGCAGTATCAGAACCGCTTCGGTACAATGGATATGGATCTCGAGTATGCAAAGAGTATGCAGAACCTGATTCACGTTCTGTCAGACGGAAGCAAATGGCAGTATGACGGCGTAGATGGTCTTTCACTGGAAGACTGGATGAAACGCGGTCATGTAACTCTGAAAGCTGTCGGCGTTGCTGACCGTTACACGGCTTATTTCGGAACCACTTTGACATCGGCTGCTGGTATCACATGTCCTATCGACGCATTGCGTCAGTATGCCGGTCTTATTCCTGTAGAAGAATAATGAATTATACAACTTGTTTTAACGCATCAGTATTCTGACATTTAAGGGAATGTATCTTTTCTCCTCCAGGGAACTGATACATTCCCTTTGCTATTTGATATTATGCCGCAGACATCAGCGGCGGAATGGAGAATCATATGAAAATCGGCATGATGGAATTATTTGTCGTCTTTGTTGTCGCGCTGGTTGTCATCGGTCCTGATAAACTGCCCTATTATGCCAAAAAACTCGGTCAGGCTATGGGACAATTCCGCAAATTTACAGCAGAAGCGACAAAAGATATCCGTGAAAATGTTGTAGAACCTCTCGAAGAGGCACAGCGTCCTCTCAAAGAAGCAATGCAGCCTTTCACAGATCTGAACCAGGAAATGCAGAGCAATGTCAATGATATCAAGAAATCCTTCACTGATATCACCAAACCTTCTGACAGCAAAATTCCGAAAGTTCAGAAGCAACCGACAAAACAGGATAATTTGGCAAACGAACCTTCGTCAGAAAATTGTTCTGAAAAAGGAATGGAAAGTCAGCAGCCTTTCCGTCAGGAAACTGCTCAGGCAAATATTCAGAACACAGAATCTCCACGAGAAACACCCCAGGCATCAGAGAACTCTGCTTCTCTTTCCGACACCACAAATGTAAACGCTTCATAAGTTTCGTACCACTGTAAAGCTCCTTTCTTTATGGGTGTGCGTGGATGAAAACATAATTTATTTATCGGGAGGAATATTTAGATGAAACTTGGAACTACTGAATTAATTATTATTTTATTGATTATTGTCGTATTATTTGGACCTACACAGATTCCAAAATTAAGCAGAATGTTTGGAAAGAGTGTAAAGAATTTCCAGAAAGGAATGTCTGAAGAGACCAATTCTGAAAATAACTCTGACACTTCAGAGCATACCAGCCAGCAATGAGTGATACATCCGAAAAAAACATGACCCTGTCAGGACATCTGCGGGAGCTTCGAAATCGTATTGTAATCTGTCTTATCTGTTTTGTCGTCGCCTTTTTGGTGGGACTGAACTTTGCACCGCAGATCGTGGAAATGATGACTGCAATGGGCGAAGAGTACGGATACGTCTATGTTTTTATTGCGCCGCAGGAGCTTTTGATGCAATATTTTTCGGTGGCACTGCTTGCCGCTCTGTGTATCGCGCTTCCAGTCATCGTCTACAATGTCTGGGCATTTATCCGACCAGGGCTGCGCAAAAATGAAAATTTACTGTTTTTATCTGCCTTATTCTGCGGGTTGATTTGCTTTATCATCGGAATTTTATTTGCATACAAAATTATGATGCCGTTTATGCTGTATTTCCTCATCCATCTCAGTGAGGGAAGCGAGATCTCTGCATCGATCAGTGTACAGAGCTACCTGACATTTGTGTTCAGTATTTTTATCATTTTCGGTTTCATTTTCGAATTGCCGGTGCTGTCTTGTATACTGACACAGTTAGGTTTTCTGAAAACCTCCTGGATGAAGAAAGGTCGAAAGCTCATTATCGTATGTATCTTTCTGGTCGCTGCGGTTGTCACACCGCCTGACATTGTCTCTCAGGTTATGGTCGCAATCCCAATGATCGGACTGTATGAACTCAGTATTCTTCTGTGTACCTTCCTGGAAAACCTGAAGAAAAAACGCAGAGAAGAAAGCATCGAACAAGAAGAAACCGAATCAGAGAACGATTCTCAAAATCCATCCTAAAAACTGGTTCTGACAGCCAAAAGACTGAAAAATATGCAAAGCGGACATAGAAACAGAAAAGCTTTCCATCCCGCTTGCTGTGACAGAACGTGTCCGGGAAATTATTTCTGCAAATGATATTTTCAGAGCAGACATGATTTCTCAGACACGTTTTCTATTTTTCTTGGCTGTATCTATGTTCACACTTGCTCTCCTTAAATGTACGTGGTATTTTTCTAATTTTCTATAATTTTCTGATTTTTTATTCATATTTCACTATATTAACTGCTTCGTCAAAATTTCTTTCATTTTTTTCTAATTTTAGTATTGACAATTCGCTTTTTGCCTGTTATAATGTAGACATCAAAACAAAGAAAGTAAAACAAAAATACAAAAACAGAAAGGGATGAGACCACCAAAATATTAAAGTTTCACTTCATAATCTGAGAAAAGGAAGGTACAGACCACCGGAAGTTTAAATTAACAATCATACTATTTAAGAAAGCAGGAAAACTCCAATGGGAAAGTTATAAAAATTCTTTCAATTTTGATTAAAATGTAACTCAGACAGACCACAGAAAAATTCCAAAGAAAGTAAGGTATTTTCCAATGGGAAGTTAAGTCGAAACAACAGATATTGAAAATGATCAAATAATCACCTACTTGATCTTCCGGGAATAGAAAAATTTTTCTATAGCGTGAACGAAGGAAGAACAAAAAAACAAACCAAACCTAAAAGTTATCATTAAAATGCCATTTTGAAAATGTATTATTCCTCATAAAGTTATCACAAGGAGGTAAAAGTCCAATGGACAATCAGTTTCATTAAAGAGCCATCAGATCTTAAGAAAAAAATCTGATGGCTCTTTTTATTGCAGTCTATAAATTTTTGTTCCCAGTAGGATTGCCTCTTCTTCCTGATGTGTGGAAAACAGAAACGTCTTTCCGTGCATTGTTTTTTTTAGATATGCGATAACATTCTTTTTTGTAATCTCATCGAGCCCAGTAAACGGCTCATCCATGATCACCAGATCGCTCTTCTTCATCACTGCTCTCACAAGAACCACGCGTCTTTTCATACCGCCGCTCAGCTGCCGAACCGGTTTATCCAGCGCCTCTTCCGGCAAGATCTCGCACAGCTGTCTCCGGATCTCCTTTTCACTCTCTGTCTTTTTACATACAATCGAGACATTTTTGACTGCGCTCAGATTTTCCAGCAGGCGATCCTCCTGAAAGACTGCTGAGAGTGCGTCTTGACAGATTCCTTCTATTGTTCCTTCATCTGCACTCTCAAGTCCTAAGAGAATGCGGAACAGCGTTGTCTTTCCACATCCTGACGGTCCCATCAGGCAAAGTCCCTCTCCTTCTCCGACAGTAAAACTGATCTGATCAAGGATTTTTTTTCCGCTGTACGATTTTGAAATTCCGCTAAGTATCAATTTCACATGCTCTCATCCTTTCCGCCGATCCAGCCAAGAATCCAAAATATGATCCGCTCAAAAGCAGCACACAGGAGCAAAACTACGATCGTCCATGCAAACAGGTCCGCCGTCTCCAAATAAATTTTTGCCATGTAAAGCCGCTCTCCGATCGTGTGGCTTGGCACGCCGATTACTTCCGCTGCGATCCCTGATTTCCACCCCATGCCGACAGCTGCCCTGCAGCTTCCACACAGATACGGCATCACTGCCGGGCGGTAAAGATACCAGATTTTTTTCCAGGGCGAAATAGAAAATACCTGTGCCATCTCAAGAAGCTTCTGATCGACCGACCGAAGTCCCTCAGCCATCTGAAAATAGATTGCCGGGAATGTCACCATAAATGAGATGGCAATCGACAGGTTCTTTGATGATGTCCACATCAAGAGCAAAATCACGATCGAAGCAACCGGCACCGTCTTCATCAGCGCCACGATCGGCTGTAAGATTTCCCCAAACAATGGAAAACGCCATGCAAGCGCCGCAGCAAAGACAGCAGCAAAAAATGCCCCGCAGAATCCAAGTGAAATTCTCAGGAAAGAATTTGCCGCTGACTGAAAAAACTCTGCGTTGAATAGATTGTGGAGCAATGCCTTGCCGACATCGAGCGGTCCCGCAATCAAAATCTCATTTCCGATCAGTCTGGCTGCGATCTCCCAGACAACAATCCAACAGAGAATGATGACTGTCTTTCTTAGTCTCCGGGTATTGCCCCTTTTCATTTAATTAATCCTCCACATATGTCCAATAGAACGTATCATCCGGCAACTCTCCTCCGACTGATTCCGGAGCCATATCATACAGCACACCGAGATATCCAGAGAGAGCTTCCTTCATCTCTTCACCTGTGATGCAGACAATATTGCAGTATGGGATCGCCTTCTGAGCAATTGCCGCCTTCTCAATGATCCCTACTTTCTCTACAAGTTCTGCGCCTTCCTCTACATGAGAATTGATGAATGCAGTGGATTCCATATGATCTTCCACAAAATCTTGTACTTCGTCTTCATATTTTTCAAGGAATTCATTTCTGACAACCGTCACGCCTGTGACAAGACGGCTTCCTGTCTCGACATTTAATTCATCCCACTCTTGTGTCAGATCGATGACCGGTTTTAAAGCTTCATTTTTCGTCGTTGCAACCGTCACGAATGGCTGTGGCAAAATCCCGACAGCATCTGGTGTCTCAGCAAGCACTGCTGCTACTTCTGTCGCTTCTGATTTATACTCCAAAGTCACTTCATCAAGACCGATTCCGTTTTGTTCGAGAAGATAGCGCAGCACATAATCAGGCGTTGTCCCCTTACCTGTCAGATAAATCGTTCTCCCTTTCAGACCGCCAATACCAGTCAACGTATCATCACCTGACACAGCATACAGCACACCGAGCGTATTGATGTCGATCACACTGAGCTCGCCGCCCATCTTATTGTACAGCACAGATGCCACATTCGCCGGGATCAATGCGATGTCGATCTGACCGCTTATGATCTGCGGGAGCAATTCATCAGCAGCCGTTACCATAGTAAATTCATAATCCTTGTCATCATCCTTCTCATTCTCCTCCATCATCGAGACAAGTCCCATAGATGTAGGTCCTTTGAGAGATCCGACGCGCACAACCACATCGTCTGAGTGATCGCCATCAGCGACAACTGTCATACAACTCAGCGCAAGCCCTGCTACAATCACGATGCTCATCCATTTCTTTTTCATCTTTTTTCTGTGGAGACCGCTGCAAATGATCTATTTTGCGCATTCTCCACATCCCTCCTTCCTTAAAAATAATATCACGTCGTTCAAAGTTGAAAAGTGCGCTCAACTTTTCAACAATTTACACTTTATTATACCGAATTTTCAGAAAAGAATCAATGTATATTTACGTTCACTGGCAATAAAAAAAATCCAGAAATTTTAAAAAAAGTACTTGCATTTCCGAAAAAAATATAATATAATAACATCTGCGTCAAGGAATTCTTGATATAAGCGCTTTTAGCTCAGCTGGTAGAGCACCTGACTCTTAATCAGGGTGTCCAGGGTTCGAGCCCCTGAAGGCGCATTGAAAGCACTGTTTTTGCAGATTTAGAGGCTGTGGGGACGGTGTTTTTTTGTCTTTCCACATCACCAGAGCGTAAAATTTTATAAATATTTTATATCCATTCTATTGCATCATTTTTTCGGAACTTTTATAATAAAGTAGAGAGATTGGACGGTCAACGTCATCGACGGATTGAAAAAAAGAGGGGACTTTGTTATGGATGAGAAAAAGATTTCGCGCTCTTCCCAAAAAGAGCCGTTGTTAGAAAAACCTGAAAAAAATACGCAGAATGAAAAGCAGAAATTCATTCGAAATGATAAGTATTTCACGATTTCTATCTATACAATCATTGTTGTATTTATCAGCATTCTGATTATTAAGGCTGTCATCTCCTCTTCCGAGACTATCGCCGCTTTTAAAAATATCATGAACATTCTCATGCCGTTCTGCATCGGAATTCTGATTGCATACGTCTTGAATCCGCTCATTGCCAGAATCGAGAAAGGTTTGTACCGTCTCTTGAAACGCGAAAAACATACCCTGAGCATGGTGCTGTCTATCGCCTTAACTTACATCGTATGTCTCGGACTGATTCTGATTACTTTGTCCTATATCATTCCTCAGATTATCACCAGCATCACCGAAATCATCAACGATCTTCCTGCCGCATACAGTGCCATTATCTCTTCTCTTGAAAATTTAAATGAGCACTTTCCAAATCTGGATCTTGAATTTTTAAACCAGGCAGTACAGACGATCGTACCGGATCTTCTCAGCTATCTCAGAAATTTCACTGCTGACTTAGTCCCTACTCTTTATGTGGTCTCAGTCTCCATCGTCCAATGGCTGCTGAATATTCTGATTGCGATTATCGTTTCCATCTACCTGCTGGCCGGAAAATCCGAATTGTTTCAGACATTCCGATATATCACCTGTGCGTTCATCCCGAAGAAAAGATTAAATTCTGTCCTGGATATTTTATCAGAATGTAATAAGATTTTTAGCAACTTTATCGTCGGCAAATTTATCGATTCTTGCATCATTGGTATTCTCTGTTTTGTTTTGATGAATATTTTCCGTTTTCCGTACGCTCTTCTGATCAGCGCGATCGTCGGCGTCACAAATATGATTCCCTATTTTGGACCATTCATCGGGGCCATCCCCGGCATCATCATTCTGTTGATGATGAGTCCTCTCAAAGCACTAGGATTCGGACTGTTGATTCTCGCTCTTCAGCAATTCGACGGTTTAATCCTCGGACCGAAAATCCTCGGAGATAGCATAGGTCTTCGTCCCCTCTGGATCATCTTCGCCATCACTGTCGGAGGCAGCATTGCCGGCGTACTCGGAATGTTCCTTGGGGTTCCTACCGTTGCCGTGATCCGCTATCTGTTTCTGCGCTACATCCGTGACAGGCTGGACCGAAAAAAGATTCCGTATGACGAAAATTTTCTGAAATAAATCGTTAAACTTGCTGTAGAAAAATTTGAAATCTCAAACTTTTTCTCAGGAGCTGCTGCACCTTTGTTTTGCTGCAGCTCCTTTTTGTTTTTTCTTTTTATCTCATCCCTTTCTACTCTGTCTATTTTATTTTTACGCCTTTTTCTTCTTTTCTCCCTGTTTTCCTCCCGTCTCTTTTTTCTTCCAGCCTTCCTCCAATGTCTTTTTTACTTCATCCAAAGACTTGCGGATTTTTATCGCCTGCCTATCAATCACAGGTTTATCATATGAGAGCTGTTTCATCGTTTCCTTAAAATTGCGGCGCGTCCTCGACATAATATCTCTGCCCCAGATTCTGCATCCTTACTATAGGATTATGTCTTTTTTCACCAAATGTTCTTTTCCAGAACTTCCCCGTCAGCGCTTCTCCCTGCTGATGATCATCTTGCAGATGGGATTTCCCTGGGATGAGAAACGCTCTTCGTATTCTGTCATGATATTTCCCTGCATCATCTCCTCATTGTGATGCAGGTCAAAGGTACACGCTTCCAGATCCCAGTTTGCCTCTTTTGCCTGTTCCAGGGCAAAATCAAACAAATCCTTATTGTCAGTTTTAAACTCTACTTTTCCTTCTGGGACCAGTATCCGGTCATAGCGCGCCAAAAATTCTTTTGACGGCAACCTTCTCTTGGCATGGCGATCCTTGGGCCATGGATCCGAAAAATTCAGATAGATACCCTGCACCTCTCCCGGTGCAAATACCTTCTCAAGATCCTCCGCATCCATCCTCAAAAAGTACAAATTTGTGAGGTCAGAAAGTTCTTCTCTCTTTTCGATTGCGCGCAGTAATACGCTGGAATATTTCTCAATTCCGATAAAATTTTTATCTGGATTTTCAATGGCGAGCTGCGTGATAAATCGTCCTTTTCCCATGCCCACTTCAATATAGATCGGATGATCATTTCCAAACACATCCGCCCATTTTCCTCTCGTCTCTTCCATATCGTGAATGACAAATTCACTTTCCGCTATCACTTCTCTTGATCCTGGAATATTTCTCAGCCTCATATCTTATCTCCTATTCTTCTTTCACGCCTGATTACCTTGGAGCGGATATGCAAAATCCGCTTCGCTTTTTCTTATTTTATTCTTTTTCCCAACCCTGTCAAGAAAAACCTGCACTTTTTCGCTTAAATCTTGCTTTTTTCTTCTTTTTTCCATTAATCTGGCTTATTTTTTTGTAAATCTGACGATTTTTCTTTGTTAAAAATTTAATTTTTGGTACATCATTTCTTGGAAAAGGGTGTAAAATATACAAATTGAAGAGGGAAGTTTTCCTCAAATTTAGACCGTCTACTCACGGCGTTAGGAGGTAAAAATGGATCCAATTATCAGTAAATTGTCTGAGATTGAGGCTGCATCTGTCCACATCATCGATGGCGCTTCCGCCGACACAAAAAAGCTTGATGAGCAGCTGCAAGAAAGAATTGCCTCATATGATCAGGCGGAAGATCAAAAGATGGCGGATGCCCTTTCAGATTTGAAAAAAACACTTTCCGCACAGACGGAAGAAGAGCTCAAAAATCTGAGACTTCGCACAGATGCCGCGATAGAGCAGATGACTGCCACCTTCAATCAACAACATGAGAAACTTGCAGATGAAATTTTTAACTTGATTAGGATGTGAGATTATGCGTCAACTATTGGCATACAGCGGCACTGCTACAAAAATCCGTGCTATGCATAGTCATCTTTTTACAAATGAAGAATATGAAGAGCTTGCTCATCTGTCCACTGTCTCCGATGCACTTGGCTATATCAGCCGCCATCCGGGATACCGTGATATTTTCCGCGGGCATGACGAGTCCAGTCTTCATCGCGGTGAAATCGAGCGAATGTTGACAGATTCCATCTACATCACTTTTCAGAAGATTTACCGCTTTGCGAGCGTTTACCAGAGAGAGTTTTTATCCATGTATTTTCCGAGATATGAATTGGTTGTCCTGAAAAGTTGTATGCGTTCTATCTTCAACGAGCGCACCTTTGATCTGGATCTTTCTATCTTTCAGGAATTTTTTGAGCATCATTCCAAGCTCAAGATCTCTGACCTGGCTTCCTGCCGGAACATGGATGAAATGATCCACTTTTTAAAGGGTTCAGCCTACTATGACTGTCTTTTAAAAGTCTCTGATAAACGCTCTTCTACTTTGTGGGACTATGAAATGGCTCTCGATCTTTTTTACTTTACTGACTTCTGGAAGAAAAAAGATCAGCTTTTAAAGGGCAGTACGTTAAAAATTGTGGCGGAAGCATACGGCACAAAGATGGATTTATTGAATATCGACTGGATTTACCGCTCAAAGTATCTATATCGGATGTCAGAACCTGAGATCTATGCTATCTTGATTCCCGTCAATTATCATTTGAAAAAGGATGACATCAAACGTCTTGTGGAATCGTCCGAAAGCAAAGATTTCGAGGAGGCACTCTCCAAAACTTATTACGGAATCCACTATCCTGGATATCAGGTTTCGTCTATGGAATCCATGTACAGTATCATACGACACAAAGTACAGCGCGACAACGTGCGGCGAAATCCTTATTCTGTCGCTGTGATCATTTCCTATCTCTTTGAGAAGGAGCATGAGGTGGACCGCCTGACTACCGCTCTTGAGTGTATCCGCTATGGCATTTCGCCAGATGAGACACTCCACTATATTATCTATTAGCAAAGGAGGTGTAGCTTGTGATTGTAAAAATGAAATTTTTAAACATTACCGGACCTCGCGATGATATTGACCGTGTCGTAGACCAGTATCTTTCTAAATATGAGATCCACCTTGAAAACGCTCTGTCCAAATTAAATCGTGTAGGGAATCTTCGCCCTTATATGGAAGCAAATCCGTACCGCGAATTGTTTTCCAAAGCACAGGAATTCTGCAAACAGATTTCTGCTCCCATCCCAGATTCCGCCGAATCTTTTTCTAAAGAGCAGGCTGTGGAATTGATACAATCTCTTGACACACAAATAAGCGCCGTCCGCGACCAAAAAAAGGAGTTTGAGCATCAGCTGGAAGAGACAAATACTTCTCTGTCAAAAATCTTGCCTTTCTCCTCGTTTGATTTCGATCTCCACACACTGCTCGGATTTCGGTTTATCAAATACCGTTTTGGCAAAATTACCCATGAACACTTTTCCAAGCTGCAAAAATACATTTACGATGATCTGGACACCATTTTCTTTAACTGTTATGCCGACAAAGAATATGTATGGGGCGTCTATTTCGTCCCTTCTGTGGAGGCAGAAAAGATCGATGCGGTCTATTCTTCCATGCACTTTGAGAGAATGCACATCCCCGATGAGTACACAGGAACTCCAAAAGAATCCTGTGAGTCTCTGAAGCGTCAGATTCAAACTATCCAGCGCCAGATTGCAGAGTGTGACAAGCAGCTCTCCTCGATTCTCTCCGAGAAAAAAGAGGAGCTTGTCCTCGCAGCCGCAAAACTTGAAAAACTGTCAGTCAACTTCGATGTCAGAAAACTCGCAGCTTGTACCACCGCCAAAAATGACCAGAAGGTTTTCTATATCTTGTGCGGATGGATGTCGGAATCTGACGCTGCTGATTTTCAGAAAGATATCGAAAAAGATGAGAATATTTTCTGTGTAGTCGAGGATGAACAGGGCAGCACTATGGATCAGCCGCCTACCAAGCTGAAGAACCCTAAAATTTTTAAGCCGTTCGAGATGTTCATCCGCATGTATGGACTCCCGGCTTACAATGAGATCGACCCCACGATCTTTGTCGGTCTGACCTATGCATTTATCTTTGGCGCTATGTTCGGCGATGTGGGTCAGGGACTTCTGCTTGCCATTGGAGGGTTCCTTCTGTATCGCTTTAAGAAGATCAATCTGGCAGCGATTGTCAGCTGTGCCGGTGTCTTTTCCACCATCTTCGGATTTTTATTTGGAAGCATCTTTGGCTTTGAGGATGTCATCAAACCGCTTTGGCTTAGACCGGTCAATCATATGACAACCATTCCTTTTGTCGGAAAACTAAATACGGTCTTCATTGTCGCCATCGCCTTTGGTATGATTTTGATCCTGATTACAATGATTTTTCACATCATCAACGGTTTTAAATCAAAAAATCCAGAGACTACCTGGTTCGACACTAACGGTCTTGCAGGATTGGTCTTCTACGGTGCCATCGCCCTGACCATTGTCCTGTTTATGACGGGTCATTCCCTGCCGGCAACCATTGTGCTTGTTGTCATGTTCGGGGTTCCTCTGATTGTGATCGCTCTCAAAGAACCGCTCGGAAAGCTTGTAGAAAAACGTGCCGATTATATGCCGAAGGAAAAAGGAATGTTCCTCGTGCAGACCTTTTTTGAATTGTTTGAAGTGCTGCTGAGTTATTTTTCAAACACCCTTTCCTTTGTCCGTATCGGCGCTTTCGCGGTCAGCCATGCAGCCATGATGGAAGTCGTGCTCATGCTTGCCGGTGCAGAAAACGGTGCTTCTCCGAACTGGATCGTCATGATCCTTGGCAACCTGTTCGTGTGCGCTATGGAAGGTCTGATTGTCGGTATCCAGGTACTACGTCTGGAATACTATGAGATGTTCAGCCGTTTTTACCAGGGAACCGGACATGAATTCCAGCCATTTGGCAAAAAACTTGGAAAATAAATTTTTTAACAGGAGGCAAAAGCTATGAATACTCTCACACAAGTAACCCTTATCATTGCATTAATCTTAAGCATTTTCGTTCCATTCGGAGCATTTCTGATCGGCAAACAGACACGCGGCAGATATAAGGCTTCCCTCGCCGTCAACGTATTCTTCTTCTTTGGAACCTTAATTCTCGCAAACATCATCGCCTTCACCGGAGACGGCTCCAGTGTCATGGCCGCCGAGGAGACTGCCGCTACCGCATCAAGCGGTCTTGCCACTGGTCTTGGCTACCTCGCCGCTGCTATCGTGACAGGTCTTTCTTGTATCGGCGGTGGTATCGCAGTTGCTAGCGCTGCAAGTGCTGCCCTTGGTGCGATCAGCGAAGACCAGAGTATCCTCGGTAAGTCCCTGATTTTTGTAGGTCTTGCTGAAGGTATCGCTCTGTATGGCCTGATCATCTCCTTCATGATCTTAGGTAAATTATAAGCCATGAAAATGTATCTCATCAGTGACAACATTGACACATACACCGGCATGAGGCTAGCAGGCGTGGAGGGATGTGTCGTACATGAACGTCAGGAACTAAAGGAAGCGCTCGAGCGAGCGATCAATGATAAGAATATTGGCATCCTTCTTTTGACAGAAAAATTCGGGCGGGAATTTCCAGATATTGTCGATGATGTGAAGCTGAACCGAAAACTTCCCCTGATCGTCGAGATCCCTGACCGCCATGGTACGGGAAGAAAAGCAAATTTCATCACATCTTACGTTAACGAAGCAATTGGAATTAAATTGGAATAAATAAGAGGAGGTGATATGCATGACCACAGAAGAAAAGCTGAAACATTTTGAGGAATCTTCCATCTCAAAGGCAAAATCGCTCGCCTCTGACATGATTCGTGATCATCAAAAAGCGCTCGATCAAATCTTTTGTGAACACAAGAAAGAGAAAGATCGTCAGATCGCTCTTCAGATTCAGACTGAGACAGAGAGCCTGAGGCGCGCCAACAATATGACCCTTTCGAGAGAACAATTGAAAATGAAGCGTATCTGCACTCAGAAGAATGAAGAACTGAAAGAACAGATTTTTTCGGAAGTTCTCGAAAAGCTAAAGAATTACAGAAAAACAGAGGATTACACCTCGCTTCTGCAGCAGCAGATCGACAAGATTCATGAGGTGGCAGGAAACCAGGAAGTAAAAATCTATTTCGATCCCGAGGATGCCCCCCTTGTCGAATCTCTCCACGCCGAAGGTCATTCCTCCTTCCTGATCGCAGATGATACTTTTCTGGGAGGGACCAAGGCAATGATACCTAGCCGCCACATCCTGATCGATCATTCTTTTCAGACAAAATTGGAGGAAGCAAAAAAGGACTTTACATTTCACGGAGGAATGACACATGAATAAAACAGGAACGATCTATGGCATCAATGGTCCTCTTATCTACCTGAAGGGACATACAGGTTTTAAAATGTCAGAGATGGTCTATGTCGGAAAGGAGCGACTAGTCGGCGAAGTGATCCGCCTGACCTCCGACACCACCACGATTCAGGTTTTCGAGGAGACTACCGGCTTAAAGCCGGGAGATACGGTGGTGGCGACCGGAGATGCGATCTTTGTCACCCTCGCCCCTGGTATCTTAAATAATATTTTTGACGGTATTGAGCGTCCTTTGAGCGAGATTGCCAAAACATCGGGAAAATATATCAACCGCGGTGTGAATGTCGACTCTCTCGACACAGAAAAGCTCTGGGAGACACATATAACGGTAAAAGAGGGGGAATACCTCCCGGGAGGCTCTATCATCGCGGAGGTCCAAGAGACTCCTGCCGTTCTCCACAAATCTATGGTTCCGCCGGATGTATCCGGTATTGTCACAAAGGCAGCGCCCGACGGAACATACCGCATCTTTGACCCGATCGTCACGATCTGCCTCGATGACGGATCCGAGAAAGATCTGACACTCGCACAAAAATGGCCGATCCGTATTCCGAGACCAACCCTTGACCGCTACACAGCGACAAAGCCTCTGATTACTGGTCAGCGTGTGATCGATACACTGTTTCCACTCGCCAAGGGCGGCACTGCTGCTGTTCCCGGGGGATTCGGTACAGGAAAAACGATGACACAGCACCAGATTGCAAAATGGGCGGACGCAGACATCATTATCTACATCGGCTGTGGAGAGCGTGGCAACGAGATGACACAGGTTCTGGAAGAATTCTCAGAGCTTATCGACCCCAGAAGCGGAAATCCCCTCATGGATCGAACTGCCCTGATCGCAAACACTTCCAACATGCCTGTCGCCGCGCGTGAGGCTTCCATCTACACAGGTGTGACACTCGCTGAATATTACCGCGACATGGGCTATGACGTCGCAATCATGGCAGATTCCACCTCCCGATGGGCGGAGGCTCTGCGCGAACTTTCCGGACGTCTCGAGGAGATGCCTGCTGAGGAAGGATTCCCTGCCTACCTCGCCTCCCGCCTTTCCTCTTTTTACGAGCGTGCCGGATTTATGCACAACTTAAATGACACGGAAGGTTCTGTCTCCATCATCGGTGCGGTATCCCCGCAGGGCGGTGACTTTTCTGAGCCTGTCACACAGAATACAAAGCGTTTCGTCCGCTGTTTCTGGGGACTTGACAAATCACTCGCCTACGCGAGACATTTCCCTGCCATCCACTGGCTGACCAGTTACAGCGAATATCTCGGTGACCTTGCGCCATGGTACAGAGATCACGTTGACCCGAATTTTGTAGATTATCGCAATCAGATCATGGCTCTTCTCAACCAGGAAAGCAGTCTGATGGAGATTGTGAAACTGATCGGAGGCGACGTTCTCCCAGACGATCAGAAGCTGACCCTGGAAATTGCCCGCGTGATCCGCCTTGGATTTTTGCAGCAGAATGCATTCCACCCTGAGGATACCTGCGTGCCGATGGAGAAACAATTTAAAATGATGGATACGATCTTGTATCTGTATCACAAAGCAAAAAACCTTGTGACTATGGGGATGCCGATGTCTGTCCTGAAGTCACACGACATCTTCGACCGCATCATCTCAATTAAGTATGATGTCCCAAATGACAGGCTTGACATGTTTGATGACTATCAAAAAGCGATCGATGAATTTTATGACGCTGTTCTCAAGGAAAACGCATAGAAAGGGGAATCATTATGGCTATAGAATACTTAGGACTCAGTGAGATCAACGGTCCCTTGATTGTCCTAGAAGGCGTTCAGAACGCTTCCTTCGATGAGATCGTGGAAATCACAGTCGCCGGGAAAGAAAAAAAACTGGGGCGCATCATCGAAATTTACGAAGACAAAGCAGTGATCCAGGTGTTTGAGGGTACAGACAACATGTCCCTGGAAAATACACGCACTCGCTTAAGCGGTCATCCGATGGAGCTTGCGCTCTCCCCTGACATTCTTGGACGTACGTTCAACGGCATTGGTGTGCCAATTGACGGACTGGGCGATATTATTCCTGAGAAAAGGACAAACGTCAATGGTCTGCCTCTGAATCCTGTCACCCGTGAATATCCCAGAAACTATATCCGCACAGGAATTTCTGCGATCGACGGTCTGACTACCTTGATCCGAGGTCAGAAGCTGCCGATTTTTTCCGGGAACGGTCTGCCGCATGACCGCCTTGCCGCTCAGATTGTAAAACAGGCTTCCCTCGGAGAAAATTCCGATGAAAAATTTGCCATCGTGTTCGCCGCCATGGGCATTAAATATGATGTGGCACAGTTTTTCCGCAAAACTTTTGAAGAAAGCGGTGTCTCCGACCACGTTGTCATGTACCTCAATCTTGCCAACGACCCTGTCGTCGAACGTCTGATTACACCAAAAGTGGCATTGACTGCGGCAGAATACCTTGCATTTGAGAAAGAGATGCACATTCTGGTTATCCTGACAGATATGACTTCTTACGCTGAGGCAATGCGAGAAGTTTCCTCCTCAAAAGGGGAAATTCCAAGCAGAAAAGGCTATCCAGGCTATCTTTACAGTGAGCTTGCGACGATCTATGAGCGCGCTGGAATCGTCAAGGGAATCAATGGCTCTGTCACTCAGATTCCGATTCTCACTATGCCGAACGATGATATCACGCACCCGATCCCTGATCTCACCGGCTATATCACCGAGGGACAGATTGTTCTCGACCGGCAACTTCACGGTCAGTCCATCTATCCTCCGATCAATGTACTCCCGTCCCTGTCACGTCTGATGAAAGACGGCATCGGCGAGGGCTATACAAGGGAAGATCACCAGGCACTCGCCAATCAGCTCTTCTCCTGCTACGCCAAAGTGGGAGATGCCAGAGCGCTCGCCTCTGTCATCGGTGAAGATGAGCTTTCCCCGCTCGACAAAAAATATCTGCTCTTCGGAAAAGCATTTGAGACTGAATTTGTCGGACAGGGTGAGGAAGAAAACCGCTCGATTGCCGAGACCCTCGACAAAGGATGGCAGCTGTTGGGCATGCTTCCGCGTGAAGAACTTGACCGTATTGACACCAAGATTTTGGATCGCTACTATAAACCAACTGATTCTGAGGTGATTGCATGAATCTAAATACCTTTCCCACAAAAGGAAATCTGATTCTCGCCCAAAATTCACTGGCACTTGCAAAACAGGGCTATGAATTGATGGATAAGAAACGAAATATTTTGATCCGCGAGATTATGGATCTGATCGCACAGGCCTCCGAAATTCAGTCGGAGATCGATGAGACCTTCCGCACAGCATATCAGGATCTTCAGCGTGCGAATATTGAGCTTGGAATCAATTATGTACAGGAAGTCTCGCGGACTGTACCCGTGGAAGACTCTATTCGAATTAAGACGCGAAGCATCATGGGAACCGAGATTCCGCTTGTTGAATGTGAACCGGCTCCTCTCCACTCGGTCTATTCCTACTACTCGACAAAGCCTTCACTGGACCGCGCAAAGCTTGCTTTTGAGCGCGTAAAGAGCCTGACGATCCGCCTTTCTATGGTGGAAAACTCTGCGTATCGCCTCGCCACGAATATTAAAAAGACGCAGAAACGTGCCAACGCTCTGAAAAATATCACGATTCCAACGTATGAGGCTCTGGTGGGCAACATTCAAAATGCGCTGGAGGAGAAAGAGCGCGAAGAATTTACGCGACTCAAGGTGATCAAGCGGATGCAGAACAAAAAGATGGGTTGATGAGACAGCTGGTATCTTTTTCCGTCGCCTCTCCTTGCATTTCCATAATTTTCTTGACATGCTCTCTGTTTTTTAGTAGAATTGTAAATAGAACTTAATATTTTCGTAACCTTTGTTATGTTTTTGTTATAAGGAGTTTATTTGAATGAAAAAAAGAATTCTAGCCACTCTTTCGCTGGTCGGGCTGTTGAGTGTTTTCGCCCTTCCGTACAAAGCAGAGGCTGCATGGAAAACGACATCAAAAGGGACACAATACACCATCGAGGAATCTCCAGGATATCTGGTGGGGTTAAAAAAAGTCGACGGAAATACTTACTACTTCAACAAACAGGGATACATGCTGAACGGATGGTTTAAAACAGGCGGCAGAACCTTTTATTTTGATCCTGCGACAGGTGCGATGAAGACAGGACGTGTCGTCATAAACGGCAAAGCCTACTACTTCAGCACAAAAAACGGTGTCTTGCAGACAGGCTGGTTTCAAATCCCAGGCTCCACACAGTGGTATTACAGCGATGCCACTGGTGTCATCCAGAGCAATAAATGGATCGACGGCTATTATGTGGACAGCACAGGTAAGCGCGCATCCGGCTTTCTCACAATCGGACAGAATCGTTACTTCTTTGTGAACGGAAAATATCAGGTCGGCTGGTTTTCCTACAATGGGACAAAATATTACGCCAACGGCAAAGGTGTCCTGCAGAAGGACAAATGGCTCGGAAGATTCTATGTCAAATCCGATTCTTCCATGGCACTTGGCTGGACAAAGATCGGGTCGAAAAAATATTACTTTAACCCTTCCAATGGTGTGATCGTGAAAAATTCTTTCGTCACGACAAATGGCTACCGCTTCTGTACAGATTCTACAGGAGCAATGATCACTTCCAAATGGATTCACAACACCTATTACGTTATGAATAACGGTGTTGTCGCGACAGGATGGAGAACCGTGAATGGTCAGAAATATTATTTCCACTCCACCACAGGCGCTAAAGTAAAAGGCTTTATCAAGTACAATGGCAAGACTTATTACACAGATAAGACAACCGGTGTCCTTGTCACCAGCCAATGGGTGGGCGAAAAATATGTCAACCGCTATGGTGTCGTTGTGATGAACAACTGGTATTTAAACTATTACTTCGATGAAAACGGAGACAAAGTGAGCGGATGGCAGACAATCAACGGAAATCGTTTCTATTTTGATCCTGCCGACTCACAGATGGTGACAGGACTGCAGACGATCGGCGGCAGCAAATATTACTTCCGCCCAACAGCTGAGACTTCCTACCCGAAAGGATCACTCGTCACTTCCTCAACCGTCACCGTCAATGGCAAAATCTATACGATCGATGCTTCCGGCGTTGTCATATCGGAAGACGTCGCTACACTAGGAAAAGAGATCGCTGAGTATGCTTTGAAATTTAAAGGTTATCCTTATGTATACGGCGGAAATAATCTCTACACCGGCGTTGACTGTTCCGGATTTACACAGCAAGTGATGCTGCACTTTGGAATTAAAATTCCACGTACCGCCGACCAGCAGATGAAAGGCAATGGAACCGCAATTGATCTGAATTTAAATGAATTGCTTCCTGGAGACTTGATCTTCTATGGTTCCACTTCTTATTCGGGTCATGTGGCATTATATATCGGCGACGGAAAAATTATCCACGCAGCCGATGAGACACTCGGAATTATAGTCTCGAAATATAATTATCGGCAGCCAGTAAAAGCTATGCGTTACTGGTAGGAGCAAAAAGAATTGACATTACTGCAAACAGCAATGTCAATTCTTTTTTTCTGACAATATCTATTATTTATCAATATTACAGATAATTCATCCGTATTAAAATAGAATTTGATTTTCATCCAGAAATCAGCTTTGTCTATTTTTTACGGAACCTCTGTTCTCTCAAAAATACTATGTAAACCACTTATCCACCATTTTCTATGTGGATAATGTGGATAACTCTGTGGATAACTCTATTTTTCACGTTTTTTTCCGTGCCACAAATGTGGATAACTTTTTATTTTTGTCCATTTTTCCAATTTTCGACCGATCTCGCCTTTTCCGATTTTGTGCATTTTTTTGTTTCAACTTATTTTTCCTGTCGATCAGCCGTTCAAACAATTCAAAATCTATTCTGAATTATCTGACATTTTATTTTTAAATCTATTCTTCATCGGTCGCCCTGAAATCTCTTTGATCAGGGATCCTCGAGCGCTGCGATCAGCCAGGAATCAATCTTTCCCATGGAAAAGGGGATCGCTCTCACGATCCCCAAAGGCTATATG
The DNA here is from genome assembly GCA_022788205.1 of Robinsoniella sp. GTDB lineage: Bacteria > Bacillota > Clostridia > Lachnospirales > Lachnospiraceae > JAGZHZ01. The sequence goes on from JALEVQ010000037.1 coordinate 21,334, forward strand.
TTAAAATAGATTTTAACCATGTTTTTGATTCGCTCCGCACAGATATTTTAGAAAAATCTTGCTGCACAATATTCTGAGCGATAACTTCTGTCTGATACAATGATACCTGTGGATGGGCTGCTTGCATGTACAACCTGGTTGTTTCCAATGTAGATTGCCACATGACCGATAGAACCTCCATCACTGTAGAAAATTAAATCTCCTGGCTGCAGGGATCCTAAATCTACCGGTGTTCCTGCTCCTGCCTGTTCTGCCGCTGTTCTTGGAAGATAAATTCCAAAGGATGCGAATACAGACTGGGTAAATCCGGAACAGTCAGCTCCATCTGTAAGGCTTGTTCCTCCCCAAACATATGGATTTCCGACAAACTGTAATGCAAATGCTACAATCTGCTCTCCTATGCCGGATGTGCCTGGATCTTCATAAATCGGCTCCTCATAGATCGGCTCTTCGTAAATCGGCTCCTCGTAAATTGGTTCCTCATAGATTGGCTCTTCGTAAATCGGCTCTTCGTAGATCGGCTCTTCATAAATTGGCTCCTCATAGATCGGTTCCTCATATTCTGGCTGCTGCTGACGCTGCAGTTCTTCCAGATAAGCCAATTCTGCGAGATACTGTCGATATGCCTCTTCGTCTGCTTCCTGCTGTGCCAGTGCCGCAAGATATGCTGCTTCCTGCTCTGCAAGATACTGTGCATATTCTGCTTCTGCCCGTGCCTGCTCTGCCTTCTGCTCCTCGATTGCTGCCAGGTATGCTGCTTCCTGTTCTGCAAGATACTGTGCATATTCTGCTTCCTGCTCTGCGAGGTATTGCGCGTATGCTTCCTCTGCCGCCTGTCTTGCTGCTTCTTCCTCAGCGATTCTTGCCTCTTCCTCTTCCAGAGACTCTGCTGCCGGGAAAACAGTCTCACAGCTTACATAATCTGCTGAGACATATCCAATCAGATCTGCATCCACTGCAACTTTCACCCAATTGCCTTCCTGTCCCAGAACTTCCAGCTGCTGAGAATCTCCCACCATGGAGATCACGTCAGCCTCACCGTCTGCTGACTCACGAACCATCAAAGTTTCTGTATTTACTGTGGCAACTTCATCTGCGATAAAGCTTCCGATATATTCTGCATCTGCCCCTGTCACAAAATATGCTTTGTTTACATACCCTGTCACACTTCCAGACTGAATCAGGTACCAATCTCCCTCTTCTCCCAAGATATCTGCTCCACAGTTATTATAAATCTTTCCGATCACATTTCCGTTCATGCTTGCTGCATCTCTGATGTTCACATAGGAACCTTCATTGATGTAAGCAACCGCAATGTTGTTAAACTGTGGGTCGAGCGGTGCCTTCACATTCGATTCACTGGCTGTGTCAATATAGGTATCGTCTACATTATATGTATCATCGGACACATCCGTTGTGCCATACACATCGGATTCACTGTATTCTTCATATTGCTCTTCCGGTTCCATAACCGGAACATCATTGTCATCTACAAATTCGCTGTAATCGATCAATGCTATGCTGTTAGCTCCAACGGACATTGCGCTGTTGCCCAATGCCATAGTACCTGCCAAACACATAGCCGCGGCTTTTTTAACTCCTTTTTTCATAATTAACATATGCCTCCATCTATATCCATGTATTTGTTACAAAACTGTTAAATTTATTACATGGTTATCATACCAAATATTAAAAAATATGTCAAGTCTTATTGACCTATTTTTTATTTTCGTAAAATTTCCTATATATCCGGATATACTTCTGTTAAATTTTGCAATATTTTGCACTTTTTCCCCGTTTTTCGCGGTTTTTCTCAGCATGATATACTGATCCGCAAAGAAAATATATTTTACCTGTCATGTAATATCTTCTATCCCCAAACAGTGTAGTGAAATCAAAATAAGCAGCCCCTCTTTTGGTGCCCTGTACACCGAAAGCGGAAGCTGCTTATTCTGATTTCGATAGATATCCGAAAGTACATCTATCCGTATATCACACAGGATTACAGCGTCATCAGATATTTTTGTGCTGAATTCACCGCATTGGCACCATCCGCTGCCGCTGTAATAATCTGCTGCATCATTTTCCTTCTCAAGTCCCCTGCCGCGAACACTCCTGCTGTACTTGTCACACAGTCTTCGCCCGCAATCACATACCCCTGATCATCCAGTTCCACTTTTCCCTTTACAAGATCCGAATTCGGAATAGTTCCCACGGCTACAAAGAGACCATCGATATCCATCGTCTTTTTCTCCCCTGTTTTCTTATTGTGGAGCATAATACATTCAATGTGATCTTCACCACAGATCTTTGTGACCTCTGTATCCCACAAAAACTCAACATTTTTGCAGGCAAACAGATGCTCCTGAAGACTTTTCGCCGCACGCAATTCATCCCTTCTGTGGATCACATACACCTTCTCACATCCTCTGGATAGGAAAATAGCATCCTCCACTGCGACATCTCCGCCTCCCACAACCGCAATGGTGTGATCCGTAAAAAAAGCACCGTCACAGGTAGCACAGTAGGAAACTCCCATGCCAGCCAGTTCATTTTCTCCTGGAACGCCCAGTTCTCTGTGCTGTGCCCCCATGGCAAGTATCACAGTCTTCGCCTCATACACTCCTTCATCGGTGACGATCTTCTTAATCGTCCCTGACAGTTCCATCTCTGTGACTTCCGCATTCATAAACTCTGCTCCCAACTTGTCAGCGTGCTCTCTGAATTTCATTCCAAGTTCAAATCCGCCGATTCCAGGGAATCCAGGATAGTTGTCCACCTCATAGGTGTTGACAACCTGTCCTCCGCTCATATATTCCCGCTCAATCACCAAAGTTTTCAGTCTCGCTCTCTGCGCATAGATGGCTGCTGCAAGACCTGCCGGTCCCGATCCGATAATAATCATATCATACATACACTTTTTTCTGGGAATTCCTCCAAGGCTCAAAACCCTTTCCGAAACATTTCATGAAAGTGAAACCCCTTTGGAACTGCCCATCTCCTTTCCTTTTTTTTCGAATTTTTTCTATCCTACTACTTATTATATATTATACAAAAAATCTCAATGAAATACTATGGATAGACGCTAATTTTTCTGCTCCGTCCATCAAAAACTGATCTGGTAAAAAAATATAAAATTGGCTCTTTTTTTCATGTCACTGCGGTGATATCATAAGCCAGAATTCAAGATTATATTCCCAGACAGAACATCTATCTGCCTGGAAAGCAAACAAAAGGAGAAAAAATTATGCAAAAAAGAAATCCACTCGTCATCAAATGGGCTCACACCGCGCTGCTCGCTGCTCTGTGCTATGTTGTGTTCCAATTTTTACAGATTAAAATTCCTCTGCCAGGCGGAGATGCGACATCCTTCCACGCTGGAAATGCTTTCTGTGTGCTTGCCGCTCTCCTTCTAGGCGGAACATACGGAGGTCTCGCCGGAGCTGTCGGAATGGGTATCGGAGATCTCTTAGATCCAGTGTATGTCGTATCTTTTCCAAAAACCTTCGTATTAAAATTTTGTATCGGTCTGATCACTGGATTGGTGGCACACAGAATTGCTCACATCAGTGAAAGCCACGACTCAAAATATGTATTTAAATGGAGTTTAATCGCTTCGATTGCCGGAATGCTGTTCAATGTCATCTTCGACCCTGTCGTAGGTTACTTCTATAAACAGTACATCCTCGGTCAGCCTCAGGAGATGGCTTCCATCCTGGCAAAATGGAGCACACTGACAACATCCGTCAATGCTGTGATCTCTGTCATTCTGGCGACAGCACTCTACAACGTGTTAAGACCTGCGCTTGCAAAACAGGGACTGCTCCTTCCAGTCGGAAAAAGTTCTGCTATCAAAAAAGATGCTGCAAAATAGAGATAAAAAGAAGGTATCCACAACTGTCTGGCTGTGGATACCTTCTTTTTATCTCTGTTGATTTTTATTCGATACGTTTTTCTTATTTGCCGAAATATCTCTCTAATAATCCAGCGAATGCTTTTCCGTGTCTAGCCTCATCGCGAGCCATCTCGTGTACTGTGTCATGGATAGCGTCTAAGTTAGCAGCTTTTGCACGTTTTGCCAGATCTGTCTTTCCAGCTGTAGCACCGTTCTCAGCAGCAACACTCATCTCCAGATTCTTCTTTGTGCTGTCTGTAACTACTTCGCCTAACAGTTCAGCAAATTTTGCTGCATGCTCTGCCTCTTCGTAAGCAGCTTTCTCCCAGTATAATCCGATCTCTGGATATCCTTCTCTGTGAGCTACTCTAGCCATAGCCAGGTACATACCAACCTCTGAACATTCTCCTTCGAAGTTTGCTCTCAGATCAGCTAAGATATCTTCCGGAACACCCTGAGCAACACCTACAACATGCTCAGCAGCCCATGCCATCTCTTCAGCCTGTTTTGTGAATTTGGAAGCTGGTGCTTTACAGATTGGGCAGAATTCCGGAGCTGCATCTCCTTCATAAACATAACCACATACATTACATACAAATTTAGCCATAGTAAAAATCTCCTTTTCTTTCAGAAATATTTGTTTTTTAGTTCAAAATCAGTAATGATTACTGATTTTAATTTATCATACTTTTTTGAAATCGTCAAGCTATTTTTGAAAAAATTTCTCTTTTATTTTTGATCGAGGCACTCCCCGCAGATACCGTAAAAGTAGGATGTACATCTGTCGATATGCCCTGAAAATTCAGATGCCACCTTTTCCACATACTCTGCGCTGTCCACCTTCAAGTCTATAATCTTATTACACTTTTTGCAGATAAAATGCTGGTGCGGCGATATGTTGCCATCAAAGTGATCCGAACCATCTCCTATTGTGAGTTTATTGATCTCACCTATTTCTGACAGCAATGCCAGATTTCGATAAACCGTTCCTAAACTGATATGCGGAAATTGTTCGCGAATTTTTAAATAAATGTCGTCTGCCGTGGGATGATCCTGTCTCGTCATAAGAAACTCTTTGATGGCTTCTCTTTGTTTACTGTACTTTAGAGTCGGCATGAAATCCTCCTTTCCATTATAATAACGATAATAATTATTAATATAATTCTACTGAAAAATTCGCTCTGTGTCAAATAATTTTTATCTGGAAAACGAGGAAAATGCTTGATTTTTTATTTTTTCAGGTGTAATATGTATACATCAATACATAGTTTTTAATACTACATAATATAATTTCAAAAGTCATATATTTTACAGGCATTCAGACCTGTATAGAAGGAGGAATTTCTATGGAAAAACAGACAAAGCATAAACTCAAAGATCCCGGAAGTGCGATCACCCATTTTATAGGAATGCTGATGGCAATTTTCGCTGCGACACCGCTTTTGATCAAAGCTGCGAGAGAACCTGACCACATTCATGTGATCTCCCTCGCTATTTTTATCATCAGCATGATCCTTCTCTACGCAGCCAGCACCACTTACCACTCACTCGATCTCTCCGAGAAAATTAATCTCCGGCTGCGCAAATTAGACCACATGATGATCTTTATCCTGATCGCCGGCTCTTACACTCCAATCTGTCTCATCGTCCTGGAACGTCCGCTCGGTCTGTATCTGTGTGCGCTCGTCTGGACAATCGCTATTGTCGGCATTATTATCAAAGCCTTTTGGATTACTTGTCCAAAATGGTTTTCTTCTGTGTTATATATTGCTATGGGCTGGGTCTGCGTGCTTGCTTTCACACAACTTCTGAATTCTCTCCCTCCGGCTGCATTTGCATGGCTTCTCGCCGGCGGAATTATCTACACAATCGGCGGAGTGATCTATGCTCTGAAACTTCCGATCTTTAATAACCGCCATAAAAATTTTGGTTCACATGAAATCTTCCATCTGTTCGTGATGGGAGGCAGCATCTGTCACTTTATCGTAATGTATGTATTCGTGGCGTAAATCGCCCACACTCCAGAGAGCGCTGCACATCATTTTCTACTTCTTGCTTCCACAAGACGAAAGAAAACTCGATCCGATGCAGCCTCTCTCAAAATCAGATGTCATCTTTATCTTCATCGTCTGTCTTCCTTATTTTTCTTGCTCTTTCTCTCTCTGAAAATTGATCACCATTTTTTCTTTCTGTGTTCTGTTCATCTGCTTGATCTCATATTCACGGCGCATCGCCTCTTGTTTCGTCGCAAAAGTCTCATAATACACCAGTCTGACAGGCGTCCTGCTCTTTGTATATTTTGCCCCTTTTTTTGCATTGTGGGTTTTCACGCGCTCCTCAAGGTGATTCGTCCACCCTGTATAATATGTCCCATCACTGCATTCTATCACATATGTATAATTGATCTGTTCCTCTCGTTGTTCTTTGCCCTTTTGTGATTCATTTCTCATGTTCTTTTTTACTCCAAAAATCCTTCTCTGGATGTCTTTGTCACTCGAATCACTGAAAATTTTCCCTGTGATTCTCGATACAATCTATTTATGTAAAGGAGTTGCCCGCATTGTCCGGACAACCCCGCATTTATATAAAAGCAATCGATAAAACCGTATCTCTGCCAGGTGGGACGGATTCCCTTGAAATTCAAATTCTTTTTTGTATGATCTCACATATCGATTGCGGACATCATTTTCTTACCGCTTCTCTCTATCCAGCCTAGCCTTTTCTCTTCTATATAATATACGCATTGTTCTCAAAAATGTTCTTCTTATTCTCCTTCCAGATACAGAACCGGGTCCACCGGCTCACCATCTTTTTTCATCTGAAAGTAAAGATTGCTTCCTTCGACACAATAATATTTTGTCGGCTCACTGACATATCCAATCAGGTCTCCTTGTTCCACGAGCTGTCCTTCCTGAATTGCAAGTTCTTTTAACTGTCCATAGATCAGCTCATAGTCATTCCCCAGATCCATTGTCACGGTTGTCCCTGTCTCTTCATCGACCGTGATCGATTTGACAATTCCTTTTGCACTTGCAATAACCGGCGCATTGACCTCCTGCCCGATCACAAGTGCAGGGTTATATTTATACTGATTTAAAGTAGGAAAATAGATTGTTCCATTCATACTGTAGTCGATTAAAATCTCCCCTGCGGTCGGCCATATCAGAACATCGGTTTCCTGAAAATCTACCGTCGGGCTGATCACCGCTTCCACCTGATCGGAGAGGACATCCTCAGCTGTATCACTCTGCTCTTCTGTCTCCTCGGTTTTCTCGCCGTCACTCTGTCCTTCTATCTCATAGTCTACCTTTTGGTCTGCGACATCCACTGCCTGGTCCTGCGTCTCCATCTGAACAGTATCTCCCATCTCTTCCTGATTCAAATCGATAATCTTATTCTGTTGTTCTTCTCTTTTCTGCTCTAGCTGATTCACTGAATAATAACCGGCAAATGATAATCCTCCCATCAGGCATAAGCTAAGCGCCCAGATTGTACTTTTCTTCGTAAAAAATTTTTTCATTTCCTTCACCTCACGCTATGATTGTTCCTTGGTTAATCATATCATTGCCAGCTTTGTGAAATTTATTCTTTTTCACGCAGAAAAGAGTCCGTCTAGAAAAGGAAAGACTGCCGCAAAAGTTTGATCAATTCCTCTTTTGCGACAGTCTTGTCTATTTCGTCACAGGCTGTTTTTTAACACCCTATCATTTTTTATTCTTCTACTTCTACTGTGACATGATCCAGATGCCAGATTTCATCCACATACTGCTGGATCGTTCTGTCTGCTGTAAATTTACCACAGCAAGCAGTGTTCATCATGGCCATTCTAGCCCATCTTGTCTCATCTCTGTATGCCTCTTCTACGCGTCTCTGAGCCTCAGCATAAGACTTGAAGTCAGCTAAGATGAAGTATGTGTCAGCTCGATCGCTGCTGTTTGTATTCAACAGAGAATTATAGATATCGCGGAACAGCTCTGGATTCTTTGGAGAGTACTGTCCGTTGATCAGCTGCATCAGCACACGGCGGATATCCTGATCGTTGTTGAAGTAATCCATCGGACGGTATCCACCATTCTGCTCATAGTTGATAACCTCATCAGAGCTCAGACCAAAGATAAATGCATTCTCCGCACCGACTTCTTCTACGATCTCCACATTTGCACCGTCCATGGTTCCCAGTGTCGGAGCACCATTCAGCATGAACTTCATGTTTCCTGTACCGGAAGCTTCCTTACTTGCTGTAGAAATCTGCTCAGATACATCTGCCGCTGCAAACAGGAGCTCTGCGTTTGATACACGGTAGTCTTCGATGAAGACAACTTTCAGTTTTCCGTTGATCGATTTATCATTGTTGATCACATCTGCAACAGAGTTGATCAGCTTAATTGTCAGTTTTGCTCTATGGTATCCTGCTGCTGCTTTTGCTCCAAAGATAAATGTTCTTGGGTAGAACGGCATCTCCGGGTGATCCTTGATGTTGTTGTACAGGTACATTACATGCAGGATGTTCAGAAGCTGACGTTTATATTCATGCAGACGTTTTACCTGAACATCGAAGATAGAGCGCGGGTCTACATCGATGCCATTGTGCTCTTTGATGTATTTTGCCAGACGAACCTTGTTCTGATATTTGATGTTCATGAATTCCTGCTGTGCCTTCTTGTCGTCCACAAACAGCTTCAGTTTGGACATCTGACTCAGATCGGTGATCCACTCGTCTCCAATGTGATCTGTCACCCATTTTGCCAGCAGTGGGTTTGCGTGGAGCAGGAAACGTCTCTGTGTGATACCATTTGTCTTGTTGTTGAACTTTTCAGGCATCATCTCATAGAAATCTTTTAATTCCTGTTTCTTTAAGATTTCTGTGTGGAGCTGTGCAACACCGTTTACAGAGTATCCGGCAACGATTGCAAGATGTGCCATCTTCACCTGACCATCGTAAATGATTGCCATCTTGCGGATCTTGTCCTGATCTCCTGGATATTTCTGCTGGATCTCAATGATAAATCTGCGGTTGATCTCCTCGATGATCTGATAAATTCTAGGAAGCAGTCTGGAGAAGAGCTCGATCGGCCATTTTTCCAGAGCTTCTGCCATGATCGTATGGTTTGTGTAAGCACATGTCTTTGTAGTGATCTCCCATGCCTCATCCCATTCCATTCCTTCCTCATCCAGCAGAATTCTCATCAGCTCAGCGATCGCAACGGTCGGATGCGTATCGTTTAACTGGAAGGTCACTTTCTCATAGAATTTGTGCAGATCACTGTGTTTTTTCTTATATTTGGCAACGGCAGCCTGAACACTTGCGGAGATAAAGAAATACTGCTGTTTTAAGCGGAGTTCCTTTCCTGCATAGTGATTGTCGTTCGGGTACAGTACATCTACCAGGTTCTTTGCAAGGTTTTCCTGCTCTACTGCTTTATGGTAGTCTCCCTTGTCAAAATAGTCCAGATGGAATTCGTTGATCGCCTCTGCATCCCATACACGCAGTGTATTGACTACATTATTGTTGTATCCAACAATCGGCATATCATATGGGATCGCTCTCACAGACTGATATCCTTCCTGGATGAATTCATTTCTCTTTGTCTTTTCATTATATACGACACGGATATATCCGCCAAATTTTACTTCTTTCGCATATTCCGGGCGGCGCAGCTCGAATGGATTTCCATCTTTCAACCAGTTATCCGGCACTTCAACCTGATATCCGTCTTTGATTTTCTGTTTAAACATTCCATAATGATAACGGACACCACATCCATATGCAGAATATCCCAAGGTAGCTAAGGAATCCAGGAAACATGCTGCAAGTCTTCCAAGTCCGCCATTTCCCAATGCTGCATCTGGCTCCTGATCCTCAATTACATTCAGGTCAAGACCCAATTCTTCCAATGCTTCCTTAACTGGTTCATAAGCAGTCAAATTGATCAGGTTATTTCCCAGAGCACGACCCATCAGAAATTCCATTGACATATAATAAACTGTCTTTGGATCCTGTTCCTCATATGCTTTCTGTGTTGCCATCCAATCTGTGATGATAACATCTTTTACCGCATAAGAAACAGCCTGAAAAATCTGCTGAGGTGTTGCTTCTTCCAGTGTTCTTCTATACAGTGTTCTTACATTGTCTTTCACACTCTGTTTAAAAGCTTCTTTCTTAAATAACTTGTTCATGAGAACCTCCTATTTATGATTGTTTTCAACGCCCATGCTCACTGTCTCGCCGTTGATGTTCCATTCTTTTACATAGCCGCTAGTTACCTCAAATACAATTTTATCTGCAAGGACTTCTTCTTTCATTTTATCTTCATATTTTCGGAAGAGGTCTTCAATCTTCTGATTATCTTTTACATAGATGGTGATTCTATCCATCACTTCAAATCCAGCTTCTTTTCTCATGGTCTGGATTTTGCTGATCAATTCTCTCACAAATCCTTCCTCAATCAATTCCGGTGTCAGATTTGTGTCAAGGACAACTGTCACATCGCCCTCTGTCTGGGAGACATATCCTTCTACCTGAGCTGTCTCAATCAGCAGATCTGCCTCCTCCAGAACAACTTCCTGCCCATCGATATCTAACTTGATCGCTCCATTTGCTCTCAATTCATCCATCGCCTTGTTTCCATCTAATTCCGGAAGCATCTGGCGAATCTTTCCAAGAAGTTTTCCATATTTTGGTCCTACCGTCTTCAGCTGTGGTTTGAAGCTATAGGAAGTGAATGCTCTCACATCGCTCGTAAAGGTGATTTCTTTTACATTCAGCTCATCCTTGATGATATCTGCAAAGAATGTCGGCAACGCAGTCGGTGCTTTCACAAACATATGGGCAATCGGCTGTCTGTTCTTGATGTTTGCTTCATTTCGGCAAGCTCTTCCCATCACAACGATCTCGAGAACTTCTTCCATGTCATCTTCCAGCTCTTTGTCAATCCACTCTGTCTTTGCCACAGGGAAATCACACAAATGAATACTTTCCGGAGCTGTCTTATCGATATTTCTCACCAGATTCTGGTAAATATCCTCTGTCATGAACGGAATCATCGGAGCTGCGACCTTTGCCACCGTCACCAGTGCGGTATACAGTGTCATGTAGGCATTGATCTTATCCTGTTCCATTCCTTTTGCCCAGAAACGCTCACGGCTTCTGCGCACATACCAGTTACTCATATCATCGACAAAATTCTGAAGAGCTCTGGCTGCTTCCGGGATTCTGTAATTCTCTAAGTTACTGTCTACTTCCTGAATCAAAGTGTTCATCTTTGAGAGAAGCCATTTGTCCATCACTGAGAGTTTGTCATATTCCAACTCATATTTTGTCGCATCGAAATTATCAATATTTGCGTATAATACGAAAAATGCATAGGTGTTCCACAGTGTTCCCATGAATTTGCGCTGTCCTTCCTGAACGGCTTTTCCGTGGAAACGATTCGGCAGCCATGGAGCACTGTTGATATAGAAATACCAGCGGATCGCATCTGCACCGTATGTCTCAAGAGCCTCGAACGGATCAACTGCATTTCCCTTGGATTTACTCATCTTCTGACCATTCTCATCCTGTACATGTCCAAGAACGATGACATTTTTGTACGGTGCCTTGTTAAAAATCAGGGTGGAGATGGCGAGCAGCGAATAGAACCATCCTCTCGTCTGGTCCACGGCCTCCGAGATAAAATCAGCCGGGAACTGCTGCTCAAATAATTCTTTATTTTCAAAAGGATAGTGATGCTGTGCAAACGGCATGGATCCAGAGTCAAACCAGCAGTCGATTACCTCCGGTACACGATGCATCTCTTTTCCACACTTCGGACACTTGATGGTCACTGCATCGATATATGGGCGATGCAGCTCGATGTCGTCCGGACAATTGTCGGACATTTCTTTCAGCTCTGCAATGCTGCCAATCGAGTGCATATGTCCGCACTCACACTCCCATACATTCAGCGGAGTGCCCCAATAACGATTTCGGCTGATTCCCCAGTCCTGAACATTTTCCAGCCAGTCTCCGAAACGCCCTTTTCCGATACTCTCCGGAATCCAGTTGATCGTGTTGTTATTGCGAATCAGATCGTCTTTCACATCTGTCATCTTGATAAACCATGACTCTCTTGCATAGTAGATCAGTGGAGTGTCACATCTCCAACAGTGTGGATAGCTGTGCTCAAACACAGGTGCCGCAAACAGCAGTCCTCTCTTATCGAGATCATCGAGCACCATCGGATCTGCTTTCTTGCAGAAGGTGCCAGCCCACGGTGTTTCCGCTGTCATCTCACCTTTCGCATCTACCAGCTGTAAAAATGGAAGACCGTATTTTCTTCCCACTTTGGAGTCGTCCTCACCGAATGCCGGTGCAATATGAACGACGCCAGTACCATCTGTCAAGGTAACGTATGTATCGCACACAACATAATATGCCTTCTGTTTCAACTGTGCTTTTGCAAAGTCAAACAATGGCTCATATTCTTTATATTCCAGATCTGTTCCCACATAGGAATCCAGTACTTCATATTTGCCTGCTCCCAGCACCGTGTCACACAGCGCCTGCGCCAGATAATAAACCGTCCCATCTTCCACTTTTACTTTCACATAAGTCTCATTCGGGTTTACGCAGAGTGCAACGTTTGAAGGCAGTGTCCAAGGTGTTGTTGTCCATGCAAGAATATAGGCATCCTCATCTTTCACCTTAAATTTGGCGATCGCTGAGCGCTCCTTCACATCCTTGTATCCCTGTGCCACCTCATGGCTGGAAAGAGGTGTCCCGCATCTTGGACAGTAAGGCACAATCTTGTATCCTTTGTACAGAAGACCTTTGTCCCAGATCTGTTTTAATGCCCACCATTCTGATTCGATAAAGTCATTTTCGTAGGTGACATAAGGATGATCCATATCTGCCCAGAATCCAACGGTGCCTGAGAAGTCTTCCCACATTCCTTTATATTTCCACACACTCTCTTTGCAGTGTTTGATAAATGGCTCCAAGCCATACTCCTCAATCTGTTCTTTTCCATCCAGACCGAGCATCTTCTCCACTTCCAATTCTACTGGAAGTCCATGTGTATCCCATCCTGCTTTACGAGGAACCATGTATCCCTTCATTGTACGGTATCTCGGAATCATATCCTTAATGACACGCGTCAAAACGTGACCAATATGCGGTTTTCCGTTCGCAGTAGGCGGTCCGTCATAAAAGGTATACGTTTCCCCCTGCTTGCGACTCTCTATACTCTTCTCGAAAATATGATTGTCTTTCCAGAATTGTTCTACTTTCTTCTCTCTCTCAACAAAATTTAGATTTGTGGATACTTTGTCGTACATGACGTTCCTCCTTGATGAAATCTGTTTCTATAACGGTACAGGTTTTAGACCGTTACCTTTTCCATTTTTTTACTCTATTTCTAACTGAAAAAAAGCTTCCCGCCTTATTTTTGGCGCGAAAGCACTGCCTTTAGATTTTCTATAATTATATACATCTTTGCCCACATTGTCAATTTTATATTTAATTTATTTGCTTTTTCGCCACTGATCTTCTATAATAAGATTAGAATTGGTAATTTCCTATGTACCCAAAAATAACACAAAAAGAGGAATTGATTTATGAGTAATTTTTTTAACCTGGATAATCCATTCTTTCGCTTCATGGGACATGTCGCGGATCTCATCATCTTGAATTGTCTCTGTCTGATTTGCTGTATCCCCATCGTCACCATCGGCGCATCGGTTACCGCTGCTTACTATGTAGCTCTGAAAAAAGTTCGAGGCGAAGAATCCTACATTGTCAGAAGCTTTTTTCAGTCCTTCAAACAAAACTTTAAACAAGCCACTGTGATCTGGCTTTTTTTCCTCATATTCGGCATCCTTATGGCATTCGATTTCCGAATCATTTCTGTCATGGATAGCACCTTTGCCGCATTTTTGCGATATAGTTTGACCGTGATTGCATTTTTCGCTCTCATCGTCTTTCTGTATGTATTCCCGGTATTGGCGCGTTTTTATAATACAACAAAAAACACTTTAAAAAATGCTGTTTTGATGGCTATCCGCCATCTTCCATATACACTGGTGATCCTTATTGTCACACTCGGATCCGTGTGTCTGACTTTTTTGTCAGACACTACCTTCCTCTACGGCATATTGATATGGATCATGATCGGCATTGCCCTCGTCATGCTGATCAATTCCTACTTCTTCCGAAAAATTTTTGACAAATACACTCCGGTGGAACAGGAAAGTGAACCGGAAGAGATTCCTCTGACTCCCGAACAGGAAAGTATGATGGCAGGAATCACCCCTATCCCGAAGGAAAACGCACAGAAATCTGAAAAACCATCCGATTAACCCAGCCTTTCATAAAAAATCAGGCGTATTTTCAATCATTGTCTGAGATACATTTCACTGTTTTTCAGACAATGATTGAAAATACGCCATCCATTTCATCCAGTCAGTTTATTTCTTCTCTTCCCCTTCTGAGTTTTGATGTTCTTTCTTTTGTCCATTCTCTTTTTCTGGCAGTGTCTCTGATTCGTCTGCTTCCATCACAATTCCTTCTGGAATCTTTTCCTCAGGGACAATCGGAAAAATCACATTAACCTTGAACAAATCACCGTCCAGATAAATAAAGAACTCTCCATTCTGCAGTTCTGTCAGATCCTTTGCGATCGAAAGACCTAACCCGCTTCCCTCTGTGCTTCTTGAAATATCTCCTCTGATAAACCGCTCTGTCAGTTCGCTCGCATCGATATTTAAGGCTTGTTTTGAGATATTCTTCACAGAGAAATTCATCTTATCCTCTTCCACTTTAATGTCAACGTACACTCTCGTGTTTGGCATCGCATACTTGAATACATTATTATAAAGGTTTTCCACAATGCGCCAGATTCGTCTTCCGTCTGCCCAGATCATCACTGGCTCGTTCGGAACATGCACAATCAATTCCAGCCCTTTTGACTCAAATTTCTCGCTGAATTCTCCATTTGTCTGCAAAATCAGCTCTTTAAAATTCAATTTCATCCATTCCAGCTTAATATTTCCAGAACTGATTTTAGATGCCTCAAGAAGATCTTCTGTCAAATGCTTCAATCTATGAGTTTTATTATCCAGAACCTTCAGATATTCCGCCACTTTCTCATCCTGCACATTCAACCTCTTGAGCAAATCAACATAATTGATAATCGAGGTCAGCGGTGTCTTGATATCATGAGAGACATTTGTGATCAAATCTGCCTTTAACCTCTCACTTTTCAGATTCTCTGAGACTGTCTTCTGGATCCCGTTTCCGATCAGATTGATATTTTCTGCCATCTCTCGGTTATTTCCATTGAATTTTTCTATATTGAATTGATAATCAATATCACCATTCTTGAGATGTTCAATTCCTTCATTGATCTCATTTCTCTGCACACCCTCTCTCAGCAGGAAGTATAGAAAAACAAGATCAAACGCAATTAAGATCACTGCTCCTATATATTTTAGAGTCCAAATACAGATGATATGGACAGTCAAAAATCCCACATAGTATAAAATTATACGCTGTGTAATTTTTCTGTTTGTCACGCATTTATGGATTCCTTCTGCCAGCCATCGGAAAATGCTGATTTTCCACAAACTTCTCGTGCGCGTCCTCCGCACCAGACTCAAATATCCCGACAGAATGAGCACGCTTGTGAGCTCCAGAAGAACACTGTAACATCCCAGGATCACCATGTTGAGACTCTGACCCAGTACCACCATGCGATACATGATCTGAACCATACATAATGCCCCTCCCGCCAGAATCACAAAAATGAATTCCACTGGCATCTTGTCAATATCTTTTACATAGATCTTTGAATTCTGATCAATTTTCCCAGTTGTGATCGTCAGATAAGAAAGTAAGATCAGGAGCAGCACTCCACTGACGATCGCAAAAATCACCGTCAATTTAATCGTATTCCAGTATCTTACATACTGCTGACCATGGTCATAAAACTCATCCTCAATCGGAAAATCGGTATCGATTCCAATCACAAGGCGTGACTGTTTCAGCTGAATCGGAATATTTTCCAAAAAATTAAACAGCTCTCCTGTGATGGATAGCAGATCACTGTCTACCGAGAGATCAGCAAAGTCCATCAGAATATAAGTTCCAAGATTTTTCAGCTGACTCTCTGACAGATCCGTGTTGCTGAACATGATCTGCCCATTTTCATCAAGCACAATATACTTTAAATTCGTTCTGTCACCAGGAAAATGATTTTTGTTCTGGTTATACTGCCACACATCATTCCAGATCGCCTCCACTGTACAACTCAGATAATAATAGTAATCTGCTGCACTGACACCCGTTTTTGAGGCATACTCCAGGATACTGGCGTATCCGATCGGCGCATAAATTTCTTTGAGCGGTGCACTGTCCAAAATATCATCCACACCGTAATACTGAATTCCCTCCTGCTCCCATGCAAGCAGATCTTTTAAATAATATCCGATTCCATGCGTGATTTCACCCGTAATGATATCTTTCTTTACGTAATCTGCGATGTCTACAATCCTCTCTGGATTATACACGCCATTTGTCTCAAATTTACACTTTCCAGACAGATATTCCATCAAGTTGGACACTTCGTTGCACACCTGATTTTTATACAGATCTGACTCGATATAGTTACCGCTTGCTTCCTGCTCATTTCCTATAGAATACTCATTCACTGTTCTCAGATAGAATGCGGTGGAAAGAAACAGGATTAAAAACGTAATGTGTGTCAGCAACATCGCGGTTCGTTTAAACTGCATGGAATAATAATTTCCTCTCATATGAGATATTCACCGATCCCTTATAATTTTTCTACCTTATATCCGACTCCCCATACTACTTTCAAGTACTGAGGATTCTTGGGATTGATCTCAATTTTTTCTCTGATATGACGGATATGGACAGCTACCGTGTTGTCGGCTCCAATCGCATCCTCGTTCCAGATACTTTCATATATCTGATCGATCGAGAAAACCTTTCCCTGATTCTTGACAAGAAGAAGCAGAATATTATACTCAATCGGTGTCAGCTTTACAACCTCACCGTCCACCGTGACCTCTTTCAAGTCATCGCGGATAATCAATCCACCTGTCTGATAGACCTGACCATCGTCCTCAGCCATGTTTCCAAGCTTTGTGTAGCGCCTCAGCTGAGACTTTACGCGCGCCACCAATTCCAGCGGATTAAACGGCTTCGTCACATAATCATCTGCGCCGATATTCAGCCCTAAAATCTTATCCGCGTCTTCTGATTTCGCCGACAGAATAATAATCGGGATACTGCTCGTCTCCCGCACTTTAAGCGTCGTGTGAATTCCATCCAGCCTCGGCATCATCACATCCACAATCAGCAGATGAATCTCCTCCTTCTCCATGATGTCCAGAGCTTCCTGTCCATCATACGCCTTGATCACATGATATCCTTCCTGCACCAGATAAATCTCAATGGCATTCACAATTTCTTTATCGTCATCACAAACTAAAATATTAAACACAATCTCCGCCTCCTTTGTTTTTTCTCTCAAGATCTACAAATCTCGTCTCTCCATTTTTGTTTTTCGCCGGCAGCTTTGACTCTTTCTTTTTATTCTTCACTGACCGTCGCTGTAGCTTTCTTTTTACTCTCCGCTGATGGCTGTCTGCTTTCTTTTTTCATCCATTCATACAGATCCTCATATACCTGATCCCTGTCCAGTTCATTCAAAATCTCATGCCTGTCATCAGGGTAGAGTTTACAGCTGACTTTTTTCATTCCGAGATCCCGGAATGACTCCACCACTTTTTTTACTCCTTTTCCAAAATTTCCCACGGGGTCATCTTCGCCTGACACAAACAGAACAGGTAAATTCTTGGGCATTTTTTGAATATAATCCTTATTTCCCAATTTTGCAAGACTTAAAAACAGATGGTAATACCCGTTAACAGTAAAGATAAACTGGCACCTCTCATCCGCAATGTATGTGTCAACGATCTTCTGATCTCTCGTCAGCCAATCCTTCTGTGTTCTCACTGGTTTGAATTTTCTATTATAGGAACCAAACGCCATGGCGTCAATCAGTTTGCTTCTATAGTCCCATCCCTTGACAGACGCAATCATCTTGCAAAGCTTCATGCCCAGCTCTGCCTCCAAACGCGTATGGTACCCGGTTCCCATGATAATCGCACCATCCAGTTCATTTCCATAGCAACAAAGATATTGACGTCCCAAAAAGGAACCCATACTGTGACCGAGCATAAAATAAGGCACATTCGGATAAAGCTCTTTCGTCTTTCGCTGAAGCTGATACAAGTCTAACAGTAAAACCGAATTCCCATTTTTCTCAGAAAAAAATCCAAACTTTTCCTTGCTTCTGATCGATTCTCCATGACCAAGATGATCGTTTCCTGTCACCAGAAATCCTCTTTCTGTCATATATTTTGCAAATTCTTCATACCGTTCTATAAATTCTACCATTCCATGTGAGATCTGGAGTACACCTTTCACTTTTCCGTCTGGTACCCATCGCACAGCGTGAATTAATGTTTTATGATCATGGGACAAATATTGAATATGAATTTTTTTCATTCCCATCACTCCTTATATTAGTATTTTACCACATTTTCAAATATAACACACCATCCTTTGAACATTATTAAGATTATTATAAATATTTTTTGAGAATTTTTTGATACTCTTTTGCATATAAATGAGTGAAAAAAAGAAACACCCGACTTTTTCAAGTCCGCAGCGTTTCTTTTCCCGGTTCTATCCTAATTGCTCTCTTATCATGATGGTATTGCCTATGCAGCCTTCTCTCCCTCTGTCTCAAGCTCCTCATCTGTAGGAAGGGAATCAATCAGATCCTGGATGGTCTGGTCAGGCTCTACTCCTTCGAGATCATACAGATATCCTTCAAAATCGTCCAGTGTCCAGGCACCTTCCTCATATACATAAGTCAAATCTAAGCGTCCCAAATACTGATCCTGCTCACCGCCGCCCTGTAAGATCGGGGTGCTCTTGAATCCGTCATCTCCCGGATAATAGATTGGACTTGTGATGATATAGTGGTCATCTGCACCGATCACTGCGGATACCCCAGGGACGTTTGCAATCTTTGTATCGATGGCAAGCCCTGTGTGAGATAAAACAATGTTGATATCCGTCTGAGGAGCGACTTCTTCCATCAGATTCACCACCGTAATCTCACCACTCTCAAAAATCTTGTCAGAAACCTCTTCCCACTCTCTATTCTGTGGTTTTAAAGAGGTCACTCCGATGATTCCAATATTTAATCCGCCGACTTCTTTTATGATATATGGCTCTACATTGTCGATATATTCACCGCTGTCCTTCATTGTGACATTGCCGCACAGTGTCGGGAATTCACACAATGCAATCAGATTCTGAATCTGCTCGTTTCCCTGTTCGATCGTACCGCCCTGTGTCGGGATTCTGAAATCATTATTCCCCAACACCCAGGCATCGTATCCCATCGCATTTAAAACCGTCATCTCCGGGATTCCCTGCTGCATCTGGCGCTCGCCTCTTAAAAAGATGTCGCCGCCATTGAGCACTAAAATGTTATCAGCTTCTTCTCTCGCCTCATCAATCAATGTCTTAAACTGTGGAAGACGCTTCATTCTTCCATGGATGTCATTATCGTAAACAATGGTAAGCTCATACGTATCTCCTTCTTTTGCCTCCTCAGCATAGACAGACGGACAGACAGAGGTAACCATCATTGCTGCTGCTGCCAGAATTGCTGCTTTTTTTCCAAATAAACTTCTCATGCCCTTTCTTCCTTTCATATCCTATATTTTTTGCTTCTTTTCCGAGTAAGTCTGTATTTCCTGGTTTCTTTTTTCTCTCACTCTCTGACACAAATATAGAATATCAGGGCATCGTTAATTTCTCATCATGGCAGTTTTAAATCTCAGTAAAACATACACATAAGTTTTCCTTTTACTGTATACCGTGTTCTGTCAGATAATCGCTCAGCTTCGCAAACTGTTCCAGGGTCAAGGTTTCTCCTCGCACACTCTGAGACACGCCGAGGGATGCGATCGCCTCCGCGATCATTTCTTTGTCGGCATGAATTTCCGGTGAATTATTCAATCCATTTTGCAGTGTTTTCCTTCTCTGATTGAAGGAAGCCCGGATCAGCTGAAACAGTAATCGCTCATCTTTTACCTTCACCGCCTGCTCTCTGTGGCGCGTCAGGCGGATGACAGCGCTGCCTACCTTCGGTCTTGGCATAAAACAATTAAGCGGAACATTCGCCACAATGTACGGCTCTGCGTAATATTGTACCGCTAAAGATAATGCACCATAATCCTTCGTTCCTGGTCCAGCCTGCATACGCTCCGCCACTTCTTTCTGTACCATCACAGTAATGCTCTCGATTGGCACTCCACTCTCAAACAATCCCATGATAATCGGCGTTGTGATGTAATATGGAAGATTTGCCACCACCTTGATCGGCTGACCGTTATTTTTCTCCTCTGCAAGCCTCTTGATATCAACTTTCAAAATATCCTCATTGATCACAGTCACATTGTCATACGCTGAAAGGGTCTCTTTCAGAATTGGAATCAAGGCTTTGTCAATCTCCACAGCGACAACCTCCCTAGCCGCCTCAGCCAGATACTGCGTCATTGTGCCGATCCCTGGACCGATCTCCAACACAAAATCTTCTTTTCCCATCTCGGCCGCCGCGATGATCTTGTCCAGCACATGTGCATCAATCAAAAAATTCTGACCAAATTTTTTCTGAAATGCAAACTCATACTTTTGAATCACTTCTATTGTTTTCTGAGGATTCGATAATTTCTCCATCAATCTTTAAATTCCTTTCTCTGCTGTGGTCTGACCAT
Organism: Robinsoniella sp.; assembly: GCA_022788205.1. GTDB lineage: Bacteria > Bacillota > Clostridia > Lachnospirales > Lachnospiraceae > JAGZHZ01. The sequence goes on from JALEVQ010000037.1 coordinate 42,089, forward strand.
CCGATACATTTTCATTGCATTCTCAAATGTCACCTGCTCTACTTCCTCCGCCGATATCTCCTTGATCCGCGCAATCTCCTCCACCACATACGGCAGATTGAGAGAAGAATTTCGCTTTCCGCGATTGGGAACTGGAGCCAGATACGGACAGTCCGTCTCAATCAAGATTCGCTCCAGTGGAATTGTCTTCACCACTTCCTTAAGCACTCTCCCTGTCTTGAAGGTGACGACTCCGCCCACCCCGATATAATATCCAAGCTTCACATATTCCTTCGCCATCTCGGCAGAGCCGGAATAACAGTGAATCACCCCTCCTGTTGTCCCCGCATGCTTTGCCTTCATCATGTCAAACGTATCCTGTGCCGCATCCCTACTGTGTATAATCACAGGCAGATCGACTTCTTTTGAAAGCTCTAATTGCCGCTCAAACCATTTTTTCTGTATCTCTTTTGGAAATGTATTCCAGTGGTAGTCAAGTCCAATCTCACCGACCGCGACGATCTTTTCGCTGCCGCAGAGTGTCTTCATCCACTGTACCTTCTCCTCGTCAATATCGTCCAGCTCGTCAGGATGAACGCCAACCGCGCCATACACAAATGGATACTTCTCCGTCAGACGGATCGTATCCATTAAATGCTCAATGCGCGTGCCTGCATTGACAATGCAGGCAACCCCATTTTCTTCCATAGAGTTTAACAGCTCATCTCTATCTTCATCAAACGCTGGATCATCATAATGCGCGTGACTGTCAAATATCATGTCTGTCTCCCATCTCAACGTATCTTTTCCAGTTTTGCAAGAATGTTCCCTGTTTTTTCCCCATAAGCCTCTGTTCTCTACGGAGTGATAAATCTAGCAAATCTCCGCTCCAGCAGGCATTTTCTTTTCCGGAACCATCAAAGCGAGCTCTCCATTCTCATCCTCTGCACAGAGAATCATTCCCTCAGACAGAATTCCTGCCAGCTTCGCCGGTTTGAGGTTCACCAGAACCATCACTTTCTTTCCGACCATTTCTTCTGCGCTGTAGTGAGCTTTGATTCCAGATACAATCTGTTTTACCTGACTTCCGATTTTTACCTGGGAGCAAAGAAGTTTTTTCGATTTTTTCACTTCTTCGCAGGCAATGATTTCACCCACCTGGAATTGCATCTTTCCAAATTCTTCAAAAGTAATCTCCGGTTTTGCCTCCACGTCGATCACAGATTCCGCTGATTCTTCTTTCTTTTCTTCTTCCTTCTCTTCTGGTTTTGCAGGGTGAAGAAGAGCTACTTTCTCGAGCACCTCTTTGACATCAAGACGCGCAAACAAAATCTCCGGCTTTTCTGTCACTTTTGTGCCAGACGGATATCCTCCAAATACACTTGCCTCCTCCAGAGTTTTCTCTTTTGCGTTGAGCTGAGCCAAAATCTTGTCAGCGGTCTCTGGCATAAAGGATTTCAGAAGGCTAGCTCCGATCGAAATACTCTCTACCAAGTTATACAGTACCGTGGCAAGGCGATCCTTCTTCGCCTCATCTTTTGCAAGAGCCCATGGCATTGTCTCATCGATATATTTATTGCAGCGTTTAAACAGCGTAAAGATCTCAGAGATCGCATCGGCAACGCGCAGTTCTTCCATCTTTGCAGTCACTTTCGCAGCTGTGTTCGTTGCTACAGACTTCAAGTCTTCATCAACTTCCTCACAAACTTCCTTGTTCTCCACAACACCGCCAAAATATTTGTTTGACATGGAGATCGTGCGGTTGACCAGATTTCCGAGGGTGTTGGCAAGATCGGAATTCATTCTCTCCACCATCAGCTCCCAGGTGATCACACCGTCATTCTCAAACGGCATCTCATGCAGGACAAAATAGCGGACGGCATCCACGCCAAAGAAATCAACCAATTCATCTGCATACAGTACATTTCCCTTTGACTTACTCATTTTGCCGTCACCTTGCAGCAGCCACGGATGACCAAACACTTTCTTAGGCAGTGGTAAATCCAATGCCATCAGGAAGATTGGCCAGTAGATCGTATGGAAGCGAATAATATCCTTGCCGATCAGATGCAGATCTGCCGGCCAGTTCTTCTCGAACAGCTCCGTATGATTTCCATCGCAGTCATATCCAATTCCAGTGATATAATTCGTCAGTGCATCCAGCCATACATATGTCACATGTTTTGGATCAAAAGAAACCGGAATGCCCCATTTGAATGATGTTCTGGACACACACAGATCCTGAAGTCCCGGGAGAAGGAAATTGTTCATCATCTCATTCTTTCTTGACACCGGCTGGATAAAGTCCGGATGTGTATTGATATAGTCGATCAGGCGATCGGCATACTTGCTCATTTTAAAGAAGTACGCTTCTTCCTTTGCAGGCTGCACTTCTCTTCCGCAATCTGGACATTTTCCATCCACCAGCTGAGACTCTGTAAAGAAAGACTCACACGGTGTACAGTACATTCCTTCATAATATCCTTTGTAGATATCTCCCTGATCATACAGCTTTTTGAAAATTTTCTGCACCTGCGCTTCATGGTCCGCATCTGTGGTACGGATAAATTTATCATAGGAAGTATTCATCAAATCCCAGATTCTCTTGATCTCCCCTGCTGTCTGGTCCACAAACTCCTTCGGTGTCACGCCTGCATCTGCAGCCTTGAGCTCGATTTTCTGACCATGTTCATCCGTTCCTGTCTGGAAGAACACGTCATATCCCTGCTGTCTCTTGAAACGTGCGATACTGTCAGCCAGAATAATCTCATATGTATTTCCGATATGAGGCTTTCCAGATGTATAGGCGATCGCCGTTGTCATATAAAATTTTTTCTTTTCCATGGGTAATCATCCTTTCCAAAAATATTCTTTTGCGTAATAAAAAAACCCGTCTTCTATCTTTTAGAAGACGAGCAAAACCCGCGTTACCACTTCTGTTCATCCGCTCTTCACAGAGCGAACCTCATCAAGTGCATCTGCCATACACTTTCCCGCTGTAACAGGCGGACCTGTCGTAGCCTTGCAGAATATCTGCCTCGATTACCTGTGCACCTCTTATCCACCGGTCCGCCGCAGTTCTCTGTTCGGTACGCCGCTCAGGAGCCATCTTCCACTGCCCTCTCCACATCCTTCTCAGCTTCCGGATTTCTCTGTAATGTACCTGGTCAGCGTACTCTCTCCATCATCGCATTTTTCGTATTCTTAGGCTATCATATCGTGTCTTTTCTGTCAAGGCAGTTTCTTGGCACCCCTGAAAAGTTTTTGTCATTCTGCCCTCATCGCGGAAAATTCTTATTCGTATCCTTGAAAAAACTCTGTCAGATTTTTCAGCGCCTTAACGAGGATATCCATCTCTTCGTTGGGTATCTCGTTCATGGCAGCATCAATCATCCTCTCATGAAAACGCTTGTGATGATCAAATGCTTTTCTGCCTTTCTCAGTCAAAGAAATAAGGACAACTCTTCTGTCCTTCTCACTGCGCACACGGTGGACATACCCTTTTTTCACCAGATTATTGATCGCGATGGTAAGCGTTCCAACTGTCACAGAAAGAGACTTTGCGATCGCAGACATGTTTTTTTGCTCCGTTCTCCCAATCGCCTCAATGATGTGCATATCATTGTTCGTGATATCTTTAAATTCTGGTGTGATCACTGCCTTCTCTTCAATATTCATGATATCTCTAAAAAGCTCCACCAGAAGATGATTTAATGTATCGTAATTGTCCACAAAATCCCTCTCTTCCTGCCTTTTTGCGTATCTTCACCGTCTGTTTTGCCGCCCGTGTCTTAAAACTTTTCTTTTATTATACACCACTTACTCTCCCGAAACAAGGAAGAAGTTCGTTTCCTCACAGATCGCTGTTGCTTCTCCAAAAGGAAAAAGCTCTCACTTTGACAACCCCATGCTTATCCGCTGTCAAAATGAAAGCCCTCTCTTTGTGATTATCTGATGTGCCTCTCAGCACTTTTCAAGTCAGAACCAATCTTCTCTTGTACTCTTACTCTTCTGGCTCAAAGTCTTCCTTGCCAACTCCGCAGATCGGGCATACCCAATCTTCTGGCAAATCTTCAAATGCAGTTCCCGGTGCAATTCCGCTATCTGGATCGCCTACTTCTGGATCATAAACATAGCCACATGGCTGACAAACATATTTTTTCATATCTGCTCACCTTAAACCTTTCTTCTTGATTTTGGTTTTCATAGAATACTCTGCTTTTTCGTCCTATGTACTATTCCGCATGGACTATTTTTCCGCCGGTATCCTATCACTATAATTCAACATATGATATCAGTACCTGATACCGATATCTATTATAACACAGAACACTTACTTTATATACATTATTTTTGAAATTTCCATATTCTCTTGAGCCAGCACTTGTATTATGATCAAAACATACATTCCAGCTGCTCGTCAGAGAAAACACTCTTTCTTATGCTATAGGCTCAAAATCCGCAACACCATGCTTGCAGAGAGGACAGATAAAATCGTCCGGCAGTTCATCGCCTTCATAAATATATCCGCATATCTTACATACAAAGCCTTTCTTGCCTTCTGTGGCAGGTTTTGGCTTGACATGATTCTGATAGTAGGTGTACGTCATGGTCTCCTTGTCAGAAAGAACCCTCGCCTCCGTTACAGAGCAGATGAACATTCCGTGTGTATCCAGATCAATATACTGTTCCACCTTCAGAGACATCAATGCGTTGACATATTTTGGCAGGAACACAAGACCATTGTCGGAGCGAAGCGGCGTACAATTTGCAAATTTATCCACATTTCTGCCACTCTGGAAGCCGAAGTTCTCGAAGACTTTAAAAGGAGCATCGACAGACAGACAGTTTACATTCATGATGCCAGTCTGTTTAATTACATGATGAGAATAATTCAGCTTGTTGATCGTCACTGCAATCCGGTGTGGTGAATCCGTAAGCTGAGATACCGTATTCACAATCAGACCGTTGTCCTTTTTGCCGTCATTGGAAGTAACCACATACAAACCGTATCCTATCTTAAACAGTGCTGTCATATCGTTCTTGTTTGCCGTCGCATCTGCCTGTGCGAGATAATCTTTGCAAAGTTCATCTGCCAGAGCATCGAGCTGTGCGCAGCTGCTGTCATTCAAAGCAGACATAATTTTCACTGTCGTATTCGTGAAGGTCAGATTCTTGCATCCCTCTAACATGGACTTCATCGTTTTAGCAGCTAAAGGAGCCCAGGAACCGTTTTCGATCAGCGCGACCGTTCTGTTCTGAAAATTGCGTTCTGTCAAATGATGGATAAACTCCTTCATAAATGGGAAAATGTCCGCATTATATGTGGTAGTTGCAAGAACAATTCTGCCATAGCAGAATGCATCCTCCACTGCTTTTGCCATATCGGTGCGGGCGAGGTCGTGAACAATCACCTTAGGACAGTTTCTCGCTTTCAGCTTCTCTGCCAGCAGTTTCACAGCCTTTTCTGTATTACCGTAGACAGAAGTATAGGCGATCACAATTCCCTCGCTTTCCACAGAATAGGATGACCAGGTATTATAGAGATTCAGGTAATATCCAAGGTTTTCTGTAAGCACAGGTCCATGCAGAGGACAGATGATCTGAATATCCAGAGTTGCAGCCTTCTTCAACAGGTTCTGCACCTGAGCGCCGTATTTTCCGACAATGCCAATATAGTATCTTCTAGCCTCGTCTGCCCACTCTTCCTCCACATCCAGAGCACCAAACTTACCAAATCCGTCTGCTGAAAATAATACCTTATCCGTACTGTCATATGTCACAAGCACTTCCGGCCAGTGAACCATAGGCGCACCCACGAAAGTCAGTGTGTGCTTGCCCAGTGTCAGAGTATCCCCTTCTTCTACAACGATGCGGCGGTCCGAAAAATCTGTTCCAAAGAAATTTTTCATCATCGCAAAGGCTTTGGTCGAAGAAACGATCGTTGCGTTCGGGTAGGTTTTCATAAAATTAGCAATATTAGCCGAATGATCCGGCTCCATATGCTGTATAATCAGATAATCGGGCTCTTTGTCCTCTAAAACCGCTGCAAGTTTATCCAGCCATTCGTGGGTAAAATTACGGTCTACCGTGTCCATTACGGCAATTTTTTCATCCAGAATGACATAAGAATTATATGCCATACCGTTTGGAACGATGTATTGTCCCTCAAACAGATCAACCTTGTGATCATTCACACCAACATAGCGAATATCTTTTGTTATTTCCATCATTTCGTCACCTCACTGATATTGTTGATTCAAATGTTTTTCTATAAAAGCCCAGTCTCAGTGGACGGCAGACGGGGCGCTTGCGCACCTGGCTGCACGGACACTAGAGACGCCAACCCGTATGAGCAGAAAAGCTACGCGAATGAAGAGAGCGGGGCGATATGCGAATACGAGGTCGGATTGCGAGAGTGCCCCAGGCACGGAGCAATCCGGTGGTCTTTTATGATTGGCAGTGATGCCGTCAGGCATCATATCCGTTAGATAAAAAGGAGAATCCGTGTATGAGCAGGAAAAATGTATATTTAAAAAAAGTGGTATCTGCTGGTATGGCTGCAGCAATGACATTCGCAATGGCTATGCCGGGCGTTTATGCAGCAGAAGCTCAGACAGAGCAGGTTTACGATTATGAGAACAAATATCTGTGGTATGTGCCGACAGAAAGCTTTACCTGGGATAACT
>JALEVQ010000060.1 GCA_022788205.1 Robinsoniella sp.
ATGAGTCAACAAAAACGAGATATGACTTCTGGCAAGATACTGCCCCAGCTGATTTTATTTGCGCTTCCATTGCTTGGAAGCAGTCTGGTACAGCAGATGTATAACACGGCAGACCTTCTGTTTGTGGGAAATTTTGCGGGAAAGACAGCTGCGGCTGCTGTGGGAAGCTGTGGGCTGATTTTCACCTGCCTGATCGGTCTGTTTACGGGAATTTCGGTCGGTGTCGGGATTGTCATTGCACAGGCATGGGGAGCGGACAAAAAAGAGGAAGCACAAAAGACCGTTCAGACAGCGATGGTGATCAGTTTTTGTGGGAGTATTGTGCTGATGGGTGTGGGGCTTTGTGTGGCAGATAAGATTCTGGTATTATTACAGACACCAAAGGAAATTTTGGGGGAAGCAGTAATCTATGTGAAAATTTATTTTCTGAGCATGGTTCCCATGGTTTTATATAACATGGGATCCAGTATTTTGCGCGCCTGCGGGGAATCGAAGACCCCGTTTTATATTTTGATCGCGGGAAGCATCACAAATATCATAGCAGATGCCGTGCTCGTTGCTGTATTTCGTCTAGGCGTAGCAGGGGCAGCAATCGCCACGAGCATTTCTCAGACTGTCTCTGCTGTCTGCATGGTGTGGTATTTGATGAGCAGCCACAGCCGTCTGCGTCTCTCTTTAAAACAGATACATATAGAAAGTGGGTTGCTGAAGAAAATTTTAAATTACGGTCTACCGGCAGGAATCCAGGCTGTTGTGGTCACAATATCAAATGTGATGGTGCAGTATTATATCAACGGATACGGGGAAGATGCGGTGGCGTCGTATGCAGCTTATTTCAAAATAGAAGATTTTATCTATCTGCCAGTGATGGCATGCGGGCAGGCGATCATGACTTTTGTGGGGCAGAATTACGGTGCGGGGTGCTATCAGAGAATTAAAAAAGGAACCTTTGAGGGATTGATGCTGTCCTATGCCATTGCAGTGGCGGTGGCGGCAGTGATTTTGGCAATGCCTGAGAAAATAGTCGGACTATTTATCAAGGATCATGCGGTGATCGCATATGGGGTGTCGATTTTGAGGACAACCTTTCCTCTGTATTGGCTTTGCGCCACGCTGGAAGTGATGGGCGGGGTGCTGCGCGGTATGGGATATTCCCATGTCACTATGGCTACGGTGTTGACGGGGCTTTGTGCTTTCAGAATCAGCTTACTGTACTTTATCAATCGGATGGAACTGGGATTCTATGCGGTGGCAAGTGTCTACCCGATGACTTGGGTAGCGACATCGATCGGTTTGATCGTCGGATTTTTGGTGATCATGAGAAAACAAGAAAAAAGGAAAATGTGCTGATTTTACATAGATTTGATCTGACCAAGATGATTTTATAACCTTCCGCGTGTATAATGACAAAAATACAATGATAAAATGGAAGGAAAACAGGATAAGATGAAAGGGAATATAAGTCTGATGAGACGTTGGGGAAGTATGTGGATCAAGGCATTGGTGATCTATCTGGCGCTTGTTGTGCTATTTGTGATGGTGATGTATATCGGTCAGAAAAGGATCTGCAGTCGCAAAGCATGTGGGATTGTGACAGAGATCACGCAAGACCTTGATAGAAAAAAAGAGGATACATGGTATAGGCTGAAGGTTTTATTCACCGCGGAGGACGGTGAGACGTATGAGGTGGGACAGATCGTCCGGGAGGATTCCCGCTATGAACTGGAACAGGAAGTAGAACTGCACTATAATCCGGATAATCCCACCATTTTTTATCTGTCAAGATAGAGGAAAGATGATATAGCGAAAAATAGGAGAAGATATAAATTTGCCGGAGATGAAAGTTGTTTTTAGAGAAAACGAGACATTTCCGGCAAATTTATATCTCTATTTGTATGATACCAGGGTCAAAAGGTCATGCTGTTCATGCTTGCATGAAAAAGCATGACTTTGGGACCCACAAATCTTGTGAGACAGTCATGAAAAAGGAAAACTTTCAATTTTGGAAAAGAGCAGTTGATGTGAACTATTGATATCTGGAGGGAGGATTGATAAAATAAGAATTAACAGAAAAAGATTTGAAACAACAGGAGAAAACATATGGTACGGATAGAAGAGCAGCAGATCGCAGCGCTCGCACCGAATGTGGCAGCTGCGTCAAATGGGAAAAAGATTTCGGCAAATGGGGGCTTCGTAAAATTATTCCGATCAGGGGATGATACTTTCTATATGGGAGAATGTAAGGGAAGTGGGAAAGCAAACTATATTACGTCGGCAGACTTCATAGATCCGGAGGCACCGGTTTTTCGGTGCAGCTGTCCAAGCAGACAGTTTCCATGTAAGCATAGTCTGGCGTTGCTGTATGAGATTGCAGCAGAAAAGAGGTTTGAGGAGATTGAGATACCACAGGATATCATAGAACAACGCGCCAAAAGAGAGGCGAGAGCGGCAAAAAAAGAAAGAGAAAACAGACAGGAAAACCAACGTACAGAGAAGACAAAGAAAGTCTCAAAGACGAACAAGAGTGCAAAGAAGAAGAAAGCGGAAAAACAGCTGGAAGGACTTTCCATGACGAGCGAGGTTGTGACAGATCTTCTGCGCAGTGGGCTTGGAACAATCGGAGGGACTTCTCTAAAGGGATATCGCGAACTGGCGAGACAGATGGGGGATTATTATCTCCCAGGACCTCAGGTCTGGATGAATCGTCTGATCTTGGTGATGGAATCGTATCAGCAAAGCAAAGATGAGAAAGAGTGTGCGGAAGCAGTCAAAATTTTAGTGCGCCTCCATGCGCTCGTGAAAAAATCCCAGGCATATCTAAAAGAAAAATTGGAAACAGAGAATTTTGAAGATGATAACAATATTCTGATTGAAGAGCTTGGCGGAATCTGGCAGTTGGAGAAACTCAATCAATTAGGACTTAAGAAGGAAAATGCGTGTCTTGTACAGCTTTCTTTTCAGGTAAACTGGGACCCTGCGACGAGAGAATATATTGATTTGGGATACTGGATGGATGCAGATACGGGAGAGATTGTCACGACAAGAAATTATCGCCCGATGAAAGCACTGAAATATATTCGGCAGGATGACAGTGTGTTTGGCACTGCAAAGATTCCGGTTTTGACATATTATCCGGGAAATCAAAATAGAAGAGTGCGCTTTGAGAAGGCATCTTTCGAACCGCTGACAGATCAGATTTTAGAGAATATCAGGAATCATGCCGCTGAAAATCTTGCTTTGCTTGTGAAGGCGGTGAAAAATGAGATTAAGAATACCCTTTCAGAAAATTTTGTGGCGGCAGCGGTTCATTTTCACACAATTGGAAAAAACGAACATGGAATCATCATGGAGGATCACAGCGGAAACCGCATTCTTCTAAAAGATATGGAAGCATCACAGGAGACGACATGGCTTTTGGAGAAGATACCGGAAAAATCTGTTTTGTCAGACCAGGTATTATTTGGCGCCATTTACTATGAGGAGTCAACGAGAAGAATCTGCATGCAGCCTTACAGCGTCGTGACAGGACAGAAAATAATTCGATTATTATATTGAGTGTGCCGACAGACAGCGGCAGAATGGAGTTTGGTATGGGACAAGATGGATTATATGAGTTAAAAGAGCGGCTGGAAACGGCGGCGATTGCTGGAAGTGCGTGGATAGAGGAGGATTTTCGACTCAAAAAGGCAGTAGAACAGATAGAGCCACTCGCAAATTCTGTTCCGGTTTTAAAAAGGATTGTCCAGATGGTAAAAAAAATACAGACACCGGGCTGTGAGGTTAGAGAAGAGCTGCTTTTGGAGGGGATTGCTCTGCTGAATGCGGTGCTGATCACACAGGGGGTGTGCCAGGTGGATGGAGATTTGGAGGAAATAGAAGCGTCAGGCACAGGAAAGTTTTTGGATATGACGTACTGTGAGATGCATCCGATTTTATGTGCCTTAAAGGAGACAGGAGGCGGGAGACACCGTATACTGGAGGAAGCTTACCGGGATCATCCGCAGTTTTTTGGGGACTATCGCATAAAGTCAGCTATGGTGCAGGATCTTGGGGATTCCTACTCTGAAATTGCGCAGATGTTGAAGGAATGGCTGATTGCAGAGAAAGATCTTTCGACGGTCGGACTGCTGAAGCAGGATTTTTGGAAGGCAGGAAAAAAAGGGATGGCGGCGAGGATTGAGGTGATGGAGAAGATTGCGGGAGCATCAGAAAATGACTTTTACCGCGCGGTCTACCCGGAAGCGCCCAAAGAGGTAAAAGAGCCTCTCATACATGCTTTGGAACATGATCCGGGAAATGATGAGTTTCTGATCGAAATAGCCAGAACAGAAAAGGGAATTTTAAGAGAGCTGGCGTATGAGGCTTTAGCTCGATGTGGATCGGAGAAAGCATGTCAATTTTTGACACCTCTGGTCCAGAAAAAAGGCGATCAGATTATACAATGTCTTTCGTGCGGGGATGCAGCATGGATCTCTGATCTTGTGGCAGAACAGTTTGAACACCTTTTTGACAAGATTTGCTCTGGAGCATTTTTGGACGCAAAGGAAGAGGAAAAGCAAAAGGCAGCCATGCAGATGGAATTGCTGCTCCAGGCATCCGTGGGAAAAACATCAGAAAAAATGCAGAGAGTCTATCGAAGAGCGATGGAAATGCCAGAGGATACAGCGAGAGAATTCTGTAAAATGTTCCAGACGAGGAGAGCAATCATGTCAGAAAAGGCAGGGACAATCCGCCAGATTTTTGCAAATCTTCTGACAGAGACGATTTTGTTTGCGACAAGTAACGAAGAGGAGATGGGAAAGCTTGCAGAAGAGTTCCATGAAAGCTATGGAGAAGAATTTTTGGGAGCGGTCTTTGCTTTTGATCTGCTCCAGAGAGAAAAGGAAGAGATGTACGAGATGTACAGGGAGTACTTCCATCCTGATCATCTCCCAGAGCAGAAAATCGGAGAAAAAGACAGCGACATTTTTGAAAAAAATGAGAAATGTGTGGACTTGATTCTAGGGGTATTTGAAAAAATAGTGCAAGATAACGATTTCCAATATAGGTTGATACCGGATCTGTTTCTTTCAGGGGGGATTTTAGAGGAGGCGAGAAAGCGAATGCTGACACATGGAATTTCAAGGCGATGGTATGAACTTCTTCTGGAATATGGCAAGAAGGCGAGAAAGACTGCGAAGAGAGAACAGTGGGAGAGAATCATGAGAATTTTGTGTCAGCTTATGGCGGCAGAATTGGCACTTGAGGAGTCAGACAGCAGCGACGAGACAGAATCGTATATCAGGTTATGGTGGAGACACAGGAGCATAGAGGAAGGAAACGGAAAAGCATGGAGAAGATAGTATTCTGTCAAAAAAACTGGACATCTGTATTTTTTTAGTATATAATATTTTATGTCAAACAAAATAACATTTGTTGGTTTTGAACCAGCCTTCGCAAGTTCCGCAAGGATTAATAGAGAAACCGGTGCAAGTCCGGTACGATCCCGTCACTGTAATAGGGAGTTCCAAAGCAATATGTCACTGGGCTTTGTCGCAAAGTAAGCCTGGGAAGGCGCTCTGGAATGAAGAACTTAAGTCAGGAGAACTGCTTGTGAATGATTTAGTGTGATTCTTACGGTAGATAGGAAGCAGCTTTTTTTGTTGTATATTTTTTCGCCCGTATGTGAGATGCATACGGGCGTTTTTGTGTTTGAGGTCATGGATGACATTCACACAGACGAAATCATACTGCAGAAAATGATTGGTTGGGAAAATTTGCTCATCCAGCAGATCAGATCGCGTCAGCCATAGACAAGAGCCGGGTATCCGCCAGAAATGTCATGAAAAGGCAGAGAACGGATACAAGGATATACAGAATATGACAGATGGGTTTGGTGATAAACTGGGAAAATGTAGGAAGGAGAAAGAAAAGTGTCAAAGAAACAAATAGGAAAAAGGTTCCTCCAGATACTGATCGTCTTATTTGGCATCAGTTTCCTCACCTTTGGACTGACGTATCTGTCGCCGGGTGATCCGGCAGAGATTATGCTGACAGAGTGCGGCAATCTGCCTACGCCAGAGCTTTTAGAGAAGACAAGACAGGAACTTGGTCTTGACAAACCTTTTCTTGTCCAGTATTGGACATGGCTGAGAGGTGTACTGACCGGGGACATGGGTATGTCGTATTCTATGAAAGTTCCTGTGGTCCAAAAGTTGACCTCCTGTTTTTGGCCAACACTTAAGATGTCACTGCTTGCCTTGCTGCTGATGATCGTATTTTCGATACCACTTGGAATTTTATCGGCGGTGTATCAAAATAAGTGGCCGGATTATCTGGTGCGTGGGGTGACATTCATCGGTGTTTCCGTTCCAAGTTTCTGGATTGGACTGATTCTGCTGAGTATTTTTGGCGTACAGCTGCGATGGGTGAATGTTGCAGGCGGGACGACGGATTTCAAGGCAATGATTCTGCCCTCGGCAACGCTTGCTCTTGCAATGTCTGCAAAGTATACGCGACAGGTCAGAAATGCTGTGTTGGAGGAATTGCATCAGGATTATGTGGTAGGAGCGCGCATGAGAGGAATTAAAGAGAGTGTCATTTTATGGCGCCATGTCCTGCCGAATGTCATGCTTCCGCTTGTCACTTTGCTGGGATTATCCTTAGGCAGTTTACTGGGAGGAACAGCGGTTGTGGAGATTATTTACAACTGGCCGGGTATGGGCAGTATGGCAGTAAAGGCAATCTCGTGCAGGGATTATCCTCTGGTACAAGGATATGTGCTGTGGATTGCAATTCTGTATATGGGAATTAACTTGTTAGTGGATCTGTCCTATGCGTACTTAGATCCAAGACTGAAGGAGGAGCGGTGAGTTGAAAAGAGCAAAATTTTTTATAGAACATAAACAGTTTACCATCTTCCTGATTCTGGCGCTGATGATTGTGGGAGTGGCAATCTTCGCACCGCAGATTGCGCCAAAAGATCCTCTGGAAGCGGTCATGCTGGATTCTCTGAAAGCGCCGTGTGCGGAATATCCGCTTGGCACAGATAAACTGGGCAGAGATATGCTCTCGAGAGTCATCTACGGGACACGGACTTCCCTGGTGATGACGATGTGTCTGGTGATTGTGATCTTTGTGGTTGGCACACTGTTGGGTGTCCTGGCAGGATATTTTGGAGGAATTTTGGATGAAGTCATCATGCGCGTCGCAGATATGATGATTTCTTTCCCGGGACTTGTGCTGGCAATCGCAATTGCCGGTATGTTGGGTCCAAATATGGTAAACGCAGTCATTGCGATCGCAGCAGTCAGCTGGACGAAATACGCACGTCTGGCGAGAAGTATGGTTTTGAAAGTGAAAAAAAGTATGTATATAGAGGCAGCGATCGTAAACGGAACAAAAACCTGGAAAATTTTATGGAGACATATCCTTCCGAATATACTCACCACCATGATTGTGACGGCGGCAGCTGATATTGGAACCATGATGCTGGAGCTTGCCTCCCTGTCCTTCCTGGGATTTGGGGCGACAGCGCCGACACCAGAATGGGGACTGATGCTGAACGAAGGGCGTACATATATGGCAAAGGCACCATGGCTGATGATCTCACCTGGTATTGCGATTGTAATTGTGGTAGTGGTATTTAATATGCTGGGAGACAGCATCCGTGATCTGCTTGATCCGCGGCAGGAGTGAGTGTTTAGAGGCAGACTGCAAAGAAGTCTGTACTTGAAAAGAATGAATAAAGCGGATTTGAAATGTTCGCTTGATAGAGAGGAGATAAAAGATGAAAAATAGATGGTTTGATAAAATGTTTTGCGCAGTTTTGGCAAGCACTATGATGATGACGGTTGTACCGGCTATGCCGGCGATGGCAGCAGGAGAGATCAATATCGGTGTGACAAGTTTTGCAGATACCTTGGAGCCGACAGAGCAATATTTCAGCTGGGTAATCTCACGCTATGGAGTGGGAGAGTGTCTGGCACGTTTTGACGAGACAGGTACGCTGGTTCCGTGCCTTGCAGAGAGCTGGGAGAGCAGTGAAGATGGCATGACCTGGACGTTCCAAATCCGTGAGGGTGTAAAATTTTCAAATGGAAATGAAATGACGCCGGAGCTTGTCAAGGCTTCTCTGGAACGCACCATCGAGATGAGCGCCCGTGTGCCAGAGTTTTTTGATCTGGAGAGCCTGGAAATAGACGGACAAAATCTAATTTTCCATCTGAACCGTGCAAATGCAAACATGGCAGGAAGCCTTGCCGACCCGCTGTTTTTGATCATGGATACGAGCATTGACAATTCCAATATTGAAATGTCAGGTCCTGTCTGCACCGGACCTTATATGGTAGAATCCTTCAGTCCAACCGATGCATGTGTGGTGACAAAAAATGAGTATTATTGGGATGGCGAAGTGCCGCTTGACCGTGTCACCTTGAAATGTGTCGATGATCAGACGACACGTTCCATGGCGCTGCAGACTGGAGAGATTGATATCGCATACAATCTGAAAACGGAAAATCTGTATGAGTTTGAGGGAAATCCGAATTATAACATTCAGGAATTAGAATCACTGCGCTCTACTTATGCTTTTATGAATCAGAACGGTGCTCTGGGTGATCTTGCACTTCGCCAGGCATTGCTGCGCGGTCTCAACAAAGAAGTTTACTGTGAGGTGCTTCTGGAAGGCGGAGCAACGCCAGGGAAAGCCCCTGTTCCACCGACACTTGACTTTGGTTTTGATGAGTTGGTCGATGAAAACTCCTATGATCCAGAGAGCGCAAAGGCAATCCTTGCAGAAGCGGGATATATCGACAACAACGGTGACGGATACGTGGAGACACCGGATGGAGCAAAACTGGAACTGAATTTTGTAATTTATACAAGCCGTGCAGAACTTGGCGTCTATGCACAGGCCGCACAGGCGAATTTAAAAGAGATCGGAATTAATGTCAAACTGAATACGGTAAGCTATGAAACACTGCTTGACATGAGAGATTCTGGACAGTATGACCTTTTGATCTGGAATGTTCTGGTGGCAAACACTGGAGATCCGGAAAACTATCTGCGCGAAAACTGGTACAGTACTTCTCCGAACAACACAGCTGGCTATAACAATCCAGAGGTTGACAGGCTTCTAGATGAACTGGCTTCCACCTTTGAGCAAGAGCAGAGAAGAGAGATTGTGTTTCAGATTCAGCAGCATATCATGGACGATGCAGCGACGGTATTCTTTGGATATGAGACCACCTATCTGTTTTCAAACACGCGTGTGACAGGTGTCACCATGTATCCGATGGATTATTATTGGCTGACAAAGGACATTGCGCTGGCAGAATAGAACCATGTAGCAGACCGCGCATCGGCATATCAGTATGGCGTGGTCTGAAGGAAATAAAGGAGCAGAGAAATGCTTGAGATAAAAGATTTATCAGTTCAATACGGAAAGCAGGCTCCGACGATTGAACATTTTCAGCTTTCGATGAAAAAGGGAGAAATCATCAGCGTTGTCGGGGAGAGCGGAAGCGGCAAGACAACGGTAATCCGTGCCATTCTCGGCGCACTCGCTGGAGGTGGAAAGGTGACATCGGGGGATATTCTGTTCGAGGGCAAGTCTTTATTGAACAATTCAAAAGATGAGTGGAGAGCGCTGCGGGGTACAAGGATATCCATGATCTTTCAGGACTGCGGCGGCACTTTAAATCCGATCCGTAAAATCGGAAGTCAGTATGTGGAATATATCCGTGCCCACGGCAGCCAATCAAAACAAGAAGCATGGCAGCTTGGAGTATCTATGCTTCAAAAGATGCGTTTGCCGGATGCAGAAAATATCATGAACAGTTTTCCACATCAGCTTTCAGGGGGAATGCGTCAGAGGGTTGGAATCGCCATGGCAATGACTTTTCAGCCCCAGCTATTGCTCGCCGATGAGCCGACAAGTGCGCTGGATGTGACGACACAGGCGCAGATTGTAAGGCAGATGATGGAGCTGAGAGACAATTTCGGCACAGGAATTATCATCGTCACACATAATCTTGGCGTGGCTTCTTACATGGCAGATCAGCTGATCGTCATGCAGTATGGCAAGATTGTGGATCAGGGAACAAGAGAGGATGTCATGAGTCATCCGACGAATGAATATACGAAGAGACTGCTGGCAGCAGTTCCGGAAATGGAGGGGGAGCGTTTTGTTTAAGGAAGAAGAGATGATACTGAGAACAGATCACATTGTAAAACAGTTCCCTGTATCCGGAGGTCGGATCCTGACAGCATGTGATGATATCAATCTGAATGTGTACAGAGGGAAAACGTTGGGGATTGTAGGAGAGAGTGGATGTGGAAAGTCGACCTTTGTGCGTATGGTGATCTCCCTGGATAAGCCTACAAGCGGAGAAATTTTGTATCACGGCAGAAACATCGTCAATTTTTCTAAAAAAGAGATATGGGAAAATCGCCAGAATATGCAGATGGTTTTTCAGGATCCGCTGGCATCGTTTAATCCAAAGATGAAGATTCTGGATATTCTCACAGAACCGTTGATGAATTTTGGAAGACTGAAAAGAAGTGAACGCAGGGCAAAGGCGAAAGAGCTCTTAGAGATGGTAGAATTGCCGGCTGATTTTATGGACCGTTATCCAAACAATATGAGCGGCGGGCAGAGACAGAGAGTCAGCATTGCACGCGCACTCTCACTGGAGCCAGAGATTCTGATCTGCGATGAGGCGACTTCTGCACTGGATGTCTCGATTCAGAAATCGGTGATCGAATTGTTGGTTCGGCTGCAGAGGGAAAAAGAGATCAGCATGATTTTTATCTGTCATGATCTGGCGCTGATCCAGTCCTTCGCACATCAGATTGCCGTCATGTATCTTGGGCATATCGTGGAAGTACTGCCTGGAGAGGATGTGGCAAAGCATGCACTCCACCCTTACACGCAAGCTCTTGTAGGAGCGCAGTTTTCCATCCACATGGATCCAAGCCAAAAGATTGAAAGCATTGAGAGTGAAGCGCCCAGTCCACTGGATGTGCCAAAAGGATGCCCGTTTCAGAACCGCTGTGACTACTGTACGGAACAATGTAAGTCGCAGAAACAGATTTTGAGAAAGGTTTCCGAAGGACATGAGGTGGCTTGCTGCCATGTGACCGATAACCGATAGAAAGGTAGAACAAAATGAAAAAGAGAAAAAATGTGATATTCGTATTTTTACTTCTTTTTGTGGTGCTTGCAGGTATCAACGCACAGGCAGAGACACAGAAGCATGATTCTGGAGCGTATACAATCGGAGTCGTTGTCTATGATCCTGAAAGCGCTGAGATGAATATGTTTATGAACTACTATAGGGATTACATAGAGGAGGGCTTCGGGGTAAAATTTTATTTTTCTGGTCAGACCTATACTGCACAGGCAGAAAATGAGTTTATCTCTGCCATGAAAGCAAAAGGCGCACAGGGCATCATTTCTTTTCTCGGGGTAGATGTAAAAAGCACTGTCAGTGTGTGCGAGGAAAATGAGATGTACTATGTACTTGGCTCTAACACAATCAGTGAGGAAGACTATGAAGCAGTCAAAGACAATCCCTGGTTTTTGGGAACGATAGGACCGGATCCGGATGCTGTGTATCAGGCAGGACGGGATATGGCAGAATATTTCCTGGAGAGAGGGGCAAAATCCTTTGTGATCATGACAGGAGGTGCCTCAAGAGGAAATGCCCTGCATGCGGCGAGAACGAGGGGAATGCTGGAGGTTTTGCAGGAGAAGGCAGGACTTGTGCTGGAGCAGACGACAGAACAGACGGCACTTGTGAAGGAGAACACGACTTTGATCAGTGGAGATGGGAAGGTGTCAGTGATACTGTGCCCGGATTATACAGAAGAGGGAAAAGGTCTTGAAAATCTGGAGGAAGCTTTTGGACAGGGATCTTGCGATGCACTGATGAGTGCATTTCATGCGAGTACCTATCTGGATCAGATTGCGGAAAAAGAGAGAGAACAGAACGCAAATATGATGGTAGGGGCGATTGACAGTTTCAGCGAGGTAAATTTTGAAGCGATCCAGGGAGAAGATCCTTTCGGAAACCCGCCGATTGATTATATCCAAGGAAAATATGGTTCTATGGCAGGTCCGGCATTTGCGATGCTCTACAATGCGATGTCGGGACATCCTGAAGCAAACACGCTAGACGGGAAAGCGGTTCGCCTGTACCAGGGATTTTGGACTGCAAAAAGCCGGGAAGAATATATGGAACTCTACGGATATGCCATCGGCATCTATGAAAATGCTTACAGCTGCGAAGATTTAATGAAGGTGATCAAAGTATTCAACGAAGAGGCATCACCGGAAGCACTGAGAGAGTTGACAGAAGCATATACAGTGGAGGATGTCAAGGAGAGAATTCTGTAAGAAAAGTAAAAGAGTGCAGATGTCTGGATAGCAACAAGAGATATTCAAGATGAGAGCTGGCGCAAAACAGAGGAGAAATCCTCTGCTTTGTACCAGCCCTTTTTGATGCAGCCATCTGTTACAATGAAATGCGATATAAGCCATGGCGGTTACAGTAGGCATACAGAAAGCCGTGACCGCGTTTTGTAAATCGTCCTTCTGCATTTTGTTCCGGATATAATTTAAGAAACTGGCAGGTATTGGAAGTGACGTATGCTAAAAACGAGATGAAATGGTGTTTACTCATCTCGTGTTCAAGTAAGACATGATATTCTCCGTCGAGTTCTTGGACGCAAATTTCATGGTCAGGAGAAGTCTCCTCCACTTCCAATTCCGGCAAAACAATGCCGCAGCAGCTGTAGCAGCCCTTTCCGGTTGCCTGGATGACATTGCCGCAGATAGGGCAGACATAAAAGGAAAGTTTCTTTATGTTTCCGGAACGATTGGTGTTCTGCGCATATTTTCCGGTAAACAATTCTGCCAAAGATACACCAAGTGCGGAAGCTAAATCAGCTACAATTGTGATGTCGGGCAGTCCTTTTCCAGTCTCCCATTTTGAGATTGTTTTGTCACTCACACTCAATTGTTCAGCGAGCTGTTTTTGCGTATATCCTTTCTTTTCACGCAATTCTTTGATGGTATTTCCTGTGATATAATCCATTGTATTTCCCCCTGTTTTTAAAATATAGACCTATGAGGATCGTCTTGATCATACAACGGAAAGCAAAGAAACTCAACCTACGAAGCGTAGAGTGTACCGAGCGCACAGACCGAGCAGAAAATACCCAACCAACGTTTTCTTGAGGCAAACAAGGCGGAATGTTTTCGGGGGATATTCTTGCTTTTCAGGGGCGTTTATGGTAAGATTTTTGTACAATTTGAGCCCTAAAGGTCCAAAGAAGGTGAAAAAATTGAGGCTAAAGGAAAATTTGTTGTACAGTTTACTTTGTTCTGCGGCATTTACGCTGTTTTTTTATTTTGGAATTTCAAAAGAGATTTCTTCGAAGGCTGTTCTGGCAAAATATGTGGGGATTTTTTTTGTGATCATGCTGGCAGCATGTTTTTTTATTTCCAGCATCATGATAAAAAGGGCAGAGCGTGTGCTTGAGGAGGCAGAGCCAGAGATTGAAGAGGAAGAGGAGAAAGAAGAAAAGAATACGGACAAATAGAGAGTGAATGTATGATGTGAGAATATTTTTCATGGAGGTTTACGATGGCACAAGAACAAGGGATACAGAGACTGCCTGCAGAGCAGCTCTATCAAAAAGAAATCGAAGCGTTGATAGCGGCGGAGCAAGATCCGATTCCCACAGGATGGAAAATGTCGCCACGGTCAGTCTTTACTTATCTGGCTGGCGGGAAAGTGAAAGATACGGTGATCACGCCGAAATATATCGGAAATAAACGGCTTGTGGAGATTTCGATCGCGACACTCGTGACGGATCGGGCTCTTTTGCTGATCGGAGATCCGGGAACAGCAAAGTCATGGCTTTCAGAGCATCTGACGGCGGCGATCAACGGGGATTCCACGAAAGTGATCCAGGGGACAGCAGGAACCACGGAAGAGCAGATCCGCTATTCCTGGAATTATGCGATGCTGATTGCGGATGGACCATCGGAGCGGGCGATGATCAAGACCCCGGTCTACCGTGCCATGGAGACAGGAACGATTGCCAGGATCGAAGAGATCTCGCGATGTGCCTCGGAGGTGCAGGATGCACTGATCTCCATTTTGTCTGAGAAGCGCATCGCCATCCCGGAGCTTGGGACGGAGCTGGCGGCGAAAAAGGGATTTTCGGTGATTGCCACGGCAAATACAAGGGATAAGGGAGTAAACACGATGTCAGCGGCGCTGAAGAGGCGCTTTAATATCGTTGTTTTGCCGAATCCTTCAGATCTTGCATCGGAGATGGAAATCGTGAAGACGAGAGTGGCACAGTTGTCACAAAATCTGGATCTGGAGGCAAGCCTCCCGGAAGACGATGTGGTGGGAAAAGTCTGCACCATTTTCAGAGAGCTGCGTGCTGGCATGACGCTGGATGGAAAACAGAAAGTAAAGCCTGCAAACAGTGTGCTCTCGACTGCGGAGGCGATTTCCCTTCTGGCAAACAGCATGGCGCTTGCGGGAAGTTTTGGAGATGGAAAGATCACGGACTATGAGCTTGCAGCAGCACTTCAGGGGGCGATCGTGAAGGATGAGGAAAAAGACGGCATCGTCTGGAAAGAATATCTGGAAAATATCATGAAAAAAAGAGGAGCAAAGTGGCTAGGGCTTTATCAGGAATGCAGGGAGTTGAACGGATGAAGATCATAGGAATCCGCCATCTCTCACCAGCCGGGGCGTGGTATGTGAAAAAGACGCTGGATCAGAGAAATCCCGATGTGGTGCTGATCGAGGGACCATCGGATTTTTCAGCACTGATTCCTGAGATGGCAAAGAGAGAAGTAAAACCACCGTTTGCTGTGCTTGCCTACACGGAGGAGTTGCCAATCGAAACGATTCTGTATCCATTTTCCATTTATTCTCCGGAATATCAGGCAATGCTGTGGGCAGTAAGCCGTGGAAAAGAATGCCGGTTTATTGATCTGCCATCGGAGATATTCCTGGCGCTTTCTTGTGCTTGTGCCGACATAGAAGAAAAAATGCGGCAGCAAGAGTGTGGCGAGGAGGCGCGAAGCGTAATCTATGAAAAGATGGATGAACTATGCGGTGAGGAAGATCATGAGACTTTCTGGGAGCGCACGATGGAGCACTGCAGCAGTGAAGAAGAGTACATAGAAGGCAGCCGACAGTTTGGCATTTGTCTGCGCCAGCTTGAGGATGAGATGGAACAAGACGCACATGGATGTTCCAGGATGGAAAACATATTGAGAGAATCGTACATGAAAGCACAGATCGAAAAGGTTGTGTGTGAAGGGTGGAGCGAGGAGAAGATCGTGGTGGTGACAGGCGCCTACCATGTGGAAGGGCTGGAACATCTGGTCTCGGCGATGACAGAGGAAGAGTTTCAAAAGCTTCCAAAGAAGGTTTCAAAGAAGACCTTAATGCCGTATTCTTACTATCGGCTCTCAAATCGTTCCGGATATGGAGCGGGGAACAAGGCACCTGCATACTATGAGATGATCTGGGATGCGCTGAGGGAAGGAAAACCTGAGAATGTGGCATATCAATATTTGGCTTCCATCGCAAGCTACAGCCGTCAGGCAGGAGGGATGGTTTCCACGGCGGAAGTGATCGATGCAGTGCGGCTTTCGCAGGTGCTGGCACAGATGAAAGGCGATGCGCTGCCGACCCTGCGCGATTTAAGAGACGCTGCGGTGACTTGCATGGGACATGGGAGCTTCGGGGAGATTGCAGTTGCAGTCGCCCAGGCGGAGATCGGGACAAAGATTGGGGAGATCCCTCAGGGAGTTGTCCAGACTTCGGTGCAGAGTGATTTTCTTCGCCTTTTGGAGGAACTGCGGCTGGAAAAATATAAGACTTTGACAGCGCAGGAGCTTCGGCTGGATCTGAGAGAAAAATTAAATGTCAAATCGGAACTTGCGGCAAGGATCGATCTGAGAAGATCTTATTTTTTGCACAGACTTCGTATTTTGGACATCTCCTTCGCAAAATGGCAGGATAGCAGGCAGGAGCGGGCTACCTGGGCGGAATCCTGGCTGATGCAGTGGACGCCGGAAGCGGAGATCCAGATCGTGGAGGCAATTGTGAAGGGAGATACGATCGAAAAAGCAGCATCGTTTGTGCTGAAAGAGCGGATGGAGGCAGCTCCAGGGATTGCGGCGATGACGCAGGTTTTGGAGGACGCATTTTTATGCGGGCTGGAAAATTCGGTGCACTATGCAGTGGCAGCACTCCAGCAGACGGCGGTGGAGGAAGCATCCTTGCCTGAGATTGGGGAAGCGTTGCGCCATCTTTCTATGATTGTGCAATATGGGGATATCCGTAATCTGGATCACACGAGGATGACACCGTTGATGCAGCAGTTGTTTCTGCGCGCATGTCTGATTATGGTGCAAAGCTGCAGTTGTGACGATGAGGCGGCAAAGAAAATGATGGATGCGATCGATGCAGTCCATGAAACCCAGATTCGTCATGATTTTCTGGAGGAGGATCCATTGATTGCTTCACTTCTTCAGGTTGCCAGGCGGGATGACCTCAATGCAAAATTGTCAGGGTTCTGTGCTGCGCTGCTTTTGGAGCGCAGCCAGATGGAAGAAGAGGAGCTTTCGAGGGAGGTTCAGCGGAGGATTTCAAGAGGAGTTCCTGCCGAGCTTGGTGCGGGATGGCTTGAAGGACTGTCAAAAAAGAATCACTATGGTTTGATAGCAAGGCTTAGTCTGTGGAGAAGCTTGAGTGAATATGTTGATACGTTGGACGAGGAAGAATTTAAGAGGGCACTCGTTTTTCTGCGCCGTGCGTTTTCTGATTTCTCTGCAAAGGAGAAGGATCAGATTGCAGAAAATCTGGGAGAAATCTGGCAGCTCAACAGAGAACAGACCAGTGAAGTGTTAAATGCAGAGCTAAAAAAAGAAGAGCAGGAATTGTTGGAAAGTCTGGATGAATTTGACTTCGGAGATTTCGATGATCTGTAGAGGAGGGAGAGCATGCAGGAACAAGAGATGGCACAGCGCATGCGGAGATGGCGTCTGGTGCTTGGTCAGGAAAGTCAGCTGCAGTTTCAGGCGATGAGCGGAGCGGAAAATGTGGGACTCTCAGAAGAAGAGATTTTGATGGATCAGGCGCTTGCTGCGATTTATCATCCGAAATCACAGGGAGGATTCGGGATACATGGCGCTGGAGGAAAGGAAGCGCCCAACCTTCAGATTTCGAGGTGGTTAGGGGATGTGAGAAGCCTGTTTGATAAGGAGCTGGTGAGAATCATCCAGGGCGATGCGATGGAGAGGTGCGGGCTAAAACAGCTTTTGTTTGAGCCAGAGCTTCTGGAAAATTTAGAGCCGGATATCGGGCTTGCCTCGGCGATCTTGATGCTGAAAGATCAAATTCCAAAGCGCTCGAAGGAAAGTGTGCGTCAGTTTATCAAAAAGATTGTGGAGCAGATCAATGGATTGCTCGAGAGTGAGGTGTGCCGCTCAGTGACTGCCTCTCTCAATAAGAGAGAGCATTCCCCGCTTCCCTCGGCGGCATCACTTGATCTGTCTTACACGATCCGAAGAAATTTAAAGAATTATCAGCCGGGATTAAAGCGGATTGTGCCAGAGCATTTTTACTTTTTTGACCGCACGGCAAAGACAAATCCTTACACGGTCATCCTGGATGTCGACCAGAGCGGGTCGATGGGAGAATCCGTCATTTATTCCTCCGTTCTTGCATGTATTCTTGCCAGTATACAGAGTATCCGGACACGGATTGTGGCGTTTGACACGGCGGTTGTCGATCTGACGGAGAAGAGCGATGACCCGGTGGATTTACTGTTTGGTTTTTCTCTGGGCGGAGGGACGGATATCAATAAGTCTGTGGCATACTGTGAGCAGTTTATAGAGACACCGTCAAAGACCTTGTTTTTTCTGATCAGCGATCTGGCAGAAGGAGGGAATCGCTCGGCGTTGCTGAGGAGATTGGAAGATTTAAAGGAGTCAGGAGTGACGGTGATCTGCCTGCTGGCGATCTCGGATAGAGGAGATCCGTATTATGATGCACAGATGGCGGGAAAGATTGCGGCGATGGAGATTCCGTGCTTTGGGTGCAGCCCGCAGAAGCTGCCGGAAATTCTGGAGATGGCATTCAAGGGACAGGAGATAAAAAAATAAAGAAATAGATGAAAAAAATAATATAAAAAAATAAATGAAGAAATAAAAAAAATCGATATATCTTTTGTGAATTTTTCTGTACAATCGAGTCAATCAAAGATTTGAAAGGAGAAAAATCATGAAAAGAAAACAAGTAATGTGTCTGCTTTTGGCAGGTATGATCGGAATGGGATGTGGAGCCTCCACAGGCATGGTGACCGGAAGTTCTGTTTCTTATGCAGCTGAGGCGGCAGAAGAAGAAGGAATTACATTCCCTGAATATTATCCGGATTCTGCACTGATTGTGGACAGTGAAGAAGTGATTGGGGAGAAAATTGCTGCGCTGCTGAAGTCGATGACACAGGAAGAAAAATTTACGTTCCTTGGAGGAAGTGGAACTGGATTACAGGGAAATGCAGGAAGTCTGCCGGGTGTTGGGCGCCTTGGTGTGCCGGAGTCAAAGATGTATGACGGACCGGCTGGAGTGCTCTCTTTATATGATACGACCAACCCTCCGATCGAGCAGATGCTCGCATCCACATGGGATACGGATCTGGCTTATGGATATGGAAAGATCCATGGAAGTGAGAACAAAGCAATCGGCGGAAATATGCAGCTGGGTATCCAGATTGATATCACAAGAAATCCATATTTCGGCCGCGCAAAAGATCAGATGGGAGAGGATCCCTATCTGTTGGCTGACCTTGCTGTCGCAGAGGCAAATGGAATTCAGGATCAGAATGTGATCGCAGTTTTGAAGCATTTTGCGGCGTTTGCACAGGATGCAAATCCATCCACAAACACAAATGTGGTAGTTTCAGAACAGGCTCTCCACGAGATCTATCTGCCGGCATTTGAGGCAGCGATCAAGGAAGGCGGTGCTACGGGTGTGATGAGTTCCTACAATATGGTCAATGGAACTTTTGCATCCTCCAATGAATATCTGCAGCTGGATGTTCTCAGAGAGATGTGGAACTACAAGGGCTTTACGATTACAGACTGGGGCGGAAATGACGGCTTTACCTTAAACAAAGGAACTGATATCGAGATGCCGAATGTAAACAGCAATTCTCAGGAAAATGCAGAGGCAAAAATCGCATCAGGCGAGATCACACAGGAGACCATCGATGAGGCAGTTTCCCATGTTCTGTATGCGTATGCAAAAGCTGGATATCTGGGACTGGTACAGATCGATGAGAACGGATATGCAAAAGAGGAAGCAGGAAGAACAGAGACGATTAAGCTTGCTGAGGATACGGAAAAACTTGCCCAAGTGCGAGAAGAAAATTCACTGATTGCACGCCAGGTCGCTGAAGCTGGAGCAGTTTTACTGAAGAATGAAAACGGTGTGCTGCCTCTTACAACAGAAGAGGACAAGACAGTGGCAGTGATCGGATTAAATGGAATGAATCTGATCTCTGGCGTCGGCGGAGAGCGCTCTTATGGCACGATCTCTAAGATGACAAGCCCATATGAGGAGCTGGCAGCACGTCTTGGAGAAGATAAGGTAGAGGGACAGGTCGCAATGGATATCGTCGGCGAGGCAGTTCCGGCAGAGTATCTGTACACGGATGCAGAAGGCAGCGAAAATGGTGTAAAACGTACTTATGGTATTGCCGGGGATGAAGGATCTTCCGCAAATATTCAGGGACAGATGTGGATGTTTGGACGTCAGGTGGCAACCCCGATGGGAGACCATGAGATCGGAGAAGACACAGGAATCGTGGATGCAACGATTGACTTTACGACAGGTACGATCGATGGAAAAGCAAACAAAACGTACAAGATGGATGGTGCCGATGAAGGAAGCGCAAATGCTTTCACGAAGGAAAGCGGAGCAGTTTATACATGGACAACATACCTCGAGGCACCAGAAGATGGAACCTATTCTCTGATCTTAGAGGGAATCGGCGGATCTGTTGCAGCAAAATTTGAAGTTTCCGAGGAGGAGACAGTAAGCTTTGGTGTGGCAAACATCAACCAGGGAACACAGTGGCCGGCAGACAGTTACATCAACACAGAGACAGGTATGAGTATCGTGCCAAAACAGGTGGCACTGGAAGCAGGAAAACGATACAAAGTGACCGTGACGGCACAGGCAAGCCTGGAAGAAAAAGATCTGCAGGTACGTTTTGCATGGATCACTCCTTCACAGAAAACAGCAAACTATGAAAACGCATTGAAGGCAGCAGAGACAAACGATACATCGGTTGTATTTGTGTATCACAAAGGACAGAGTGTAGCAAATACACTGGAAGATAGTTCCTGTGCACTTGATGCAGAGCAGGAGCAACTGATTCTCGATGTCGCAGAAAGAGCCCATGCAAATGGACACAAAGTGGTAGTTGTACTGAACAACGATACGGCTGTCACGATGGGAAATTGGATTGATCAGGTGGACGGACTCTTAGAGATGTACTTCCCGGGACAGGAAGGCGGCGTTGCCACAGCAGAACTTTTGACGGGAGAAGTAAATCCAAGCGGAAAACTTGCTTATGCAATTCCAAAAGAGGACACAGATACGATGGTGACTTGCTCACAGGAAGCATTTGATGCGACGAACATCGCGGAGCCAGGCAAGGCTTACACGGATGAAGATTACCAGAAAGAAATCAAAATGGGAAGATATGATTCTCTGGAGGCAGCAAAGGAAGGAATGGGAGAGACACGCACCAACCATACAGCAGATTATTCTGAGGGAATTTACACAGGATATCGCTGGTATGACGAGTATGACGTAGAGCCACAGTATGATTTCGGATATGGCTTGTCCTACACAACGTTTGAATACAGCGATTTGATTGTGGAAGAAAACGTACTCGATGGAGAAAGTGTTGGATATGATGTGACCTTTACTGTGACCAATACAGGCGATGTGGCTGGAACAGAGATTGCACAGGTTTACTTAGGAGAAGCAGAGGTGCCGGAAGGCGTTCAGATGGCAAAATATCAGCTTTGCGGATATGAAAAGATCAAAGATATGGAGCCAGGCGAGAGCAGAACTGTGACAGTTCATGTCGATGAGAGATCTCTCTCCTACTGGTACACAGACAGCGAAGCGATCGAGAGAGCAGACGGGACAAAAGATAAATGGACCGTCGCAGAAGGAACACGCACGATCTACGTCGGCGCAGCTTCCGATGATCTGATTCTGGAAAGTGACATCACAGTAGAAAAATAGAGATCGTGACAGGGAAAGCGGATTATGAATCTAAGCTGTAATTAGGAAGGTGTATCTGCAGAATCTCTTGCAAAAGTGAAAGAAGGCTTTTGTAAAGAGGATCCGCAGATACACCTGATTTTTTGCAGGGATCTTTCCGCACAGAGAGCTTGTCACCTGCATGCAGCTACGATAAAACAGCAGGTTTTGTCTTTCCTGATTTGGGAATGTTTTCTAAAAGTACAAAGCAGGTAAAGGAGTGCATATCGCTTGAGAGGTTGACAGAGCCATGATATTTTGCTGCGATATTACGGATGATGGTCATGCCAAGTCCGTGCGCACTTTGATCTTTTTTGGTCGTCAGAAGAGAAGGATTTTTTTCCAGAATATCTTCTTCGGTGTGGTTTTTTACAGTCAAGGACAGATAGCCCTTGATTTCTTTTAATGATACGATAATTTTAGGGTCTGAGACGGAGGCACTGGCCTCGATGGCATTGTCACAGAGATTGGACAATACCGTGCACAGATCCAGCTTAGAGACAGCAAGGTGGTTGGAAATCTGGACATCGATCGTCATGGGAATGTCGAGGTTTGATGCCGCCTTTAATTTTTGATTCAGCAGCGTGTTGAGACTTTCGTCCGCACAGATCGCCTGGAACGGAAAAGTAAGAAAATCCGAGTTGCTAAATTGTTTGAGATAAGACTTCAGTTCCTCATATTTTCCCTGCTCGATCAAACCTTCCATACAGAATAAGTGAGATTTCATGTCGTGGCGAAATTGTCTGGATGCTGTCAGAAGGTCACGCGTCTGCTCGAGATATTGCCTGTGCAGTTCGAGTTCTTTTACCTGAAGGCGATATCCGATATTTTCTTTGTAATTGCGGATCATAGAAGTAAAAAGGTAAAAAAAGCACAAAATTATCCCGAATGCGCCAGCCATAAACAGAGAGATGAAAGGACTTGCTTTAATCTGAGATTCCATCGGGCTAAAATAGGCAATATTCAACACCATGAGCAGTGCGTCGAAAATGCAGAAAATGACAAGGCAGGTAGAATAGACGCGTGGGATGGAATGGTCGATGTCCACAGCATTTTTCAGGATAAAACGGATGATAAAGTACATCAGCACCTTACAGAATACTCTCTGAATAAAAAAGACAAACAAAGAGAGAATATGCGGTATCTCATCGAGCGAAAGGGTCAGGTAGCGGTAAAAGGAAAGATAGATCCCATCCATCGCAAAATAGAGGGAACAATATACACAGCAAACACTCAGTTTCATGATGAGACTGCCGCGGTAGAGGCAAAAAAGATAGCAAAAAATAGCTGCAAAGATGCTGAATACAAACAGAGAAAAAGGTTTGGAAAATCCAACAAAATAGATAAAAGCGCACAGAAAAACAAAGCTGATCAGATAGAAGAGCCATGGCTTTTTCTTCAGATTAGGGTTCCGAAGGGGAAAATAGTTGTCTGCTAGAAAAAGGATTAAGATGGTGTCGAGAAAGAGTCCGCATACATCGATGACAGAGCGGATTATCTCATAGGTTGTCTGACTTAACGGCATTGTAAATACACTCCTTAAATTTTTCTTGGACTTCCGAAAGACGATAGCGGCTTATTGGAAGTTGTGTTCCGTCTTCGAGGGTGACAGTCTTGCCCTGAAGAGAAAAAATATAGCGGTAATTGACGAGATAACTTTTGTGGATCCTGAGAAACTGATACGGTTCCAGCAACTTTTCCATGTCAGAAATCTTATAGCGGATCAGGGTATTTTTTTTCGCGGTGATGATGTCAAGGTAATTATCTTTTGCCTGGATATACAGGATATCGCTCACAGAAAAACGGTAGATCTCATTTTGTACCTCGATGGTTATGACCGTATCTTCTTTTTCTTCCTGATTTTGGCGCAGATATTCTTCAAGCGCTTCAGAGAGGTCGGACTGAAAATGACTCTTTCGGATAAAACGAAAGGGTTGGACTTTGATTGCGTCAAATACATACTCTTCTTTTGCCGACACAAACATGATCACAGCACTCTCATCGAGGGAGCGGATCGTGGCGGCGAGGGTCAGACCGTTGACTTTTGGCATGTCGATATCGAGAAAATATAAGCCAAAGCGGATACCCTCCTGGATGAGACTGTACAGGTTAAAACTGGAAGAATAGGATGAGATGACGCCGTGATAGCCGCGTGATGATAAAAATTTTTGAACAGATTGCTCAATATAAGACAGTGAAGAATAATTATCCTCACAGATGGCAATAGAGATCGATTTCATATGTTCACCCCCAGATTTAATACAAATATTATAAGATTGTCAGGCGAAAAAGTCAATTGTTCGTGAAAATTGACCACTCACCACTTAGATTTGCGATTCGCCACATAAAAATTGTACGAAAAGCGGTCAAGCTGTAAAATGAAAAACAGAAAGACAGGAAAACAGAAAGACAGGAAAACAGAAAAAATGGAGGGGATCAAAGATGCGGAAACACATGGGAAAAATGGAGAAGGCGAAGCGATATATCAAAGAACATTACCATGAGAGTACACTCTCTGAGGAAGAGGTCAGCGCTGCAATCGGTATGACACCGATCTGTTTTTCAAATATGTTCCGAAAGAAAGCAGGTCAGACCTATGTTTCCTACGTGCGCAGGGTGCGGATGGAGGCGGCGGCAAAGCTGCTTCGGGAGACGGATCAAAAAACATGTGTGATCGCAAAAAAAGTAGGGATTGAGGATGCAAATTATTTCAGTGTTCTTTTTAAAAAGCAGTATGGAATCGCACCGAGTGTATATCGGGAGAAAAAAGTTTTAGTCTGTGTGGCGCAGAAGGTGGATGACAAAGAAATGCTAGTCAGTCAGGCTTTGGAATATCTGAAAGAAAATTATCAGGATCCAGAGTTGTCAGCCAAGACGGTCAGCGAGAAATTAAATATCAGCCGTGTCTATTTTTCCAGTATTTTCAGGAAAGTGACAGGAAGGACGTATGTTGACTGTCTAAAAGAGATCCGGATGAAAGCAGCTGCAGAACTTTTGGAGCAGACGCAGGAAAAGACATGGGTCATCGGACAGAGTGTAGGATTTGAAGATGGCAACTATTTCAGCATAGTATTTAAAAAATATTATGGAATTTCTCCGAGTGAGTATCGGCAGACAGAACACAACAGCAAGATGGAGAGAGAAAAAAATCGAGTATAAAATATCAAAAAAGGAGAAGAAAGTATAAAAAGACGTAGCAAAAAGAAAGTAAGAAGAGTATTGTCATGTATAATGGCATATATGATGGTGACAAGTATGCTTCCGGGAAGTTTTTCGGGGGCACAGGAAGCAGAGAAAACCCTGTATGAGCTGACTGAGATGACAGAGGACGGATTTATCCGTGTGGAAAATCCGAACGGAGGAGAGAGACTGAGCTATTCACCGAATTCTGGATTGCAGCTGCTGGAAGTTCAGGATGGAGAGTACACTTACGCATTTAAAGATTTGAATCGCAATGGAGAGCTGGATGTGTATGAAGACTGGCGCGAGGATGATGAGACAAGAGCGAGAGATCTCGCATCAAAATTGACAATCGAGCAGATGTCGGCACTGATGCTGTATCCGTTTATGGGAACACCAGAAGGCGGAGAGTTAAATGAGTCGACGATGCAGCTCCTTGAGACAAGAGGATGCCGTTTTGTGCTCTCTAACAGCTATAGCAGCATACCGGACAATGTAAAATGGAACAACAATATGCAGGAGTGGACGGAGACAAACGATCCATTTGGCATACCAGTCAACCGATCAGCAGATCCTCTCAACACAACCTCAAATCAGATGGCGGTTGGACAGCACACAGAGGGATCCGTCGTAAAATACAGCGAAAATGGAGTGTCTGGATGGCCGGGAAATTTAGGTCTTGCAGCGACCTTTAATCCATCTTATGCACTTCTGCACGGGCAGGTAGCGTCTCAGGAATACCGCGCACTCGGAATTGCGACCGCACTGTCACCGCAGGTGGATCTCGCGACAGAGCCGAGATGGACACGTTTCTCCGGAACATTCGGAGAAAGCTCGAAACTGGACAGTGACATGGGGGTAAACTATGTCAAAGGCTTCCAGAGCACTTGGGATGGGCTCGGGGATGACGCAGAGGATCTTGGATGGTCAGAGGATTCTGTCGTGTGTATGGCAAAGCATTATCCGGGAGACGGCGCTGCAGAAGGCGGAAGAGAAGCACACAATAATTTTGGAAAATACAATGTCTATCCAGGAAATAATCTCGAAGAACATGTCAGCGTGTTTGACGCTATCATCCATATTGAAGATAGCCTCACAGGCGGTGTGAAAGCTTTAATGCCTTCCTACTCAATCGCAATGAATGAGTACACATCGATCGGAGAGGAAGTCGGAAGTGGATTCAGCTCCTATAAGCTTCAGACGCTTCTGAGAGAAGAGCTGGGCTTTGAAGGATTGATCTGCTGCGATTGGGAAATCACAACCGGAAAGATCTGGGGAGTGGAAGATTTGACAGAAGTAGAGCGCCATTTGCTTGCCATCGAGTCTGGTCTGAATATGTTTGGAGGAAGTGCCAATGTGGAGGCAAACATCGATGCTTATCAGATGGGTGTGATGTCCCTAAAGAAGTATGATGGATGGCACCCGGCATTCGGAATTGTGGAGAATGAAGAGGAAGACAATGCAGAAGAGACGATGCATAAATTATATGAGGACAGCGCATATCAGTGTCTGCTGATTTCCTTCTATTCCGGTCTGTTTGACGACCCATATATTTCCCTCGCTGAGTCGGAAGCAGTGTGTGGAAACAGTGAATTCAAAGAGGCAGGATATCAGGCACAGCTTGACTCCGTTGTTATGCTGAAGAATAAAGGAAATGTGATCAGTCAGAGCACAGGAGAGAAAAAGACTGTCTATATTCCTCTGACTTACAAAGCAGCATCTTCTGGATGGGGAGGAGACATCCCGGCGTCCATTGGATATTCTTTTGGAACAGAAGAAGGTTTGAGTTTGTTCTTCAACGTTGTCACAGACAGCATCCGTGAAGGGGCAGATCCGGAAAATTATACGGAAGAAGATATCGTGCGCCGCACGGACTTTGAGGGTGTGGATATGGCACTGATTTCCTTCAGTGCACCGAATTTTGGCGGATATAACGCGGGAAAAGTGGACTTAGATAACAGTGATGGCACGATCGACAATGGATATTATGCAGTCAGCTTACAGTTCGGTGACTACTATGCAGATCCGGAATATGTGCAGGATACGATCGGTCTGGATGCATCAGAAGAGCTGGCTTGGGTCGAGGCAGGCGGAGAAGTCGGAACATCGCGTTCTTACAGCGGAAAGACGACAACAGGCAATACAGCAACCTTAGATATGATCAAATCAGTGAAAGAAAGTATCGGGGATGTCCCTCTGGTTGCCTATGTGGAGGCAAGCAATCCATTCTGTGCTTATGAGTTTGAGGAAGATGTAGACGCACTGCTTGTCGGATTCTCCATCAGTCAGACAGCAGCATGTGAAGTGATCGCAGGAGAACATGAGCCACAGGGACTTCTGCCGATGCAGCTCCCGAAAGATATGAACACGGTAGAGCAGCAGTATTCAGATGTGCCAAGAGATATGGAAGTGTATGTGGACAGCGAAGGCAATGCATACGATTTTGCTTTCGGAATGAACTGGAGCGGTGTGATCGCAGATGAGAGAGTAGAAACATATCGCTGAAAAGAGAATCGGTGACGATATGAGATAAGCGGAGAAAAGGCGGCGGCAGGAGAAAACTGTCGCCGCCTTTTTTTTGATAGAGAAGGAAATGGGGGAAGTCTCATGTATCAGATTGCCGTCTGTGATGATGATATTTATTTTTTAGATAAATTTACGAAGACATTGCTGTATGCCTGGGGCGAAGAGCAGGTGGAAATACAGACGTATCAGGATGGTCAAACACTGCTTGAGGATGTGGAAAGAGGAAATAGATATCAGGTGTTTTTTCTTGATATCCAGCTGGCATCAGAAAACGGGATTGATGTGGCAAGAAAGCTAAAAATTTATTCCAGCGATAGTGTTTTGATCTATGTCTCAGCGATGGAGGAATGTATTTTTCAGACCTTTCAGACGTTTCCATTTTGGTTTGTACGAAAAGGAAAATTGGATGAAGATCTGCGCCAGATGCTGCCAGAGCTGAGAAAGCAGATGTGACGATTGACTGCTGCCGGGACGCAAACAGTATGGAGAGACAGTGGCAGTTGAAATTTTACCACGCTGTGTTTCTGGATATTGAGATGCCAAAAAGCACAGGAATCGAGCTGGCGGAAAGACTGAAAAAAGAGAATGACGATACGTGTGTGGTATTTTTGTCAGGGCATGAGGAGATGGCGTTTGAGGCGATGAAAGTCAGACCGTTTCGCTTTATACGAAAGAGATATGCCAGGAGAGAGCTGCCGGAGGCAGTCGATGCGGTGATCGAGCGGTTTGAGGAGAACAAAAAAAGTCTGGAATTTTTTTCAGAAGGAATGTCTTTTGTGATCCCGCTTTCGAGAATTTTATATATCGAAAATTTTAATAAATGCCAGAAAATTGTGACTGCTTCTGGAAACTATTCGATCCACTCTACAATGGAGGAATTGGAGCAAAGATTGGCAAAGGAAGGATTCCTGCGGATTCACACATCGTATCTGATGAACGGAGAGCATATTTTGAGTATTCGAGATGGAAAAGTATTTCTGGAAAATGGGGAATCCTTTGCCATCAGCCGTTACCGGGTACAGGCAGTAAAACAAAAATTCTTGGAGATGGTGATGAAAACATGAGTAAAATTTTTATACGTGTCAGTGATCTCTTTACGATTATTTCCCTGCTTTTTTGCATGATGTCCTTTTTTTCGGTAAAAAAGCAAGGAAAAGCCTTTTGGAACTATTTTTTTGGCAGTGTGGCTGTGGGATTTCTTGGAATCTACCTGTGGGAGATTATGACGAGGAATTATTGGTATTATGTCTTGAATTTTTTACTGATTGGATTGCTGTTTTCCCATTTTTTTCTAAAAGGTTACTGGCTGTCACATGTACTGTTGTCGATTGTGTTTTTGTCACTGTTTATGCAGCTCAATGTGATTGAGGGAACACTAGGACTTCGGATATGTGGCATGAAACTGGAACGTTCCTATCTGGCACAGATTGTTTTAGGCGTCTGTTTCTGGATGATCCACAAGACCGTGTACAGGGAAGGATGGAGACTTCCCATCAAATATTGGCTGATCAATGTGGGATGCTCGGTGATCTGTGCCGGATGTACATACCTGATTCCACAGTCTGAAATTTTTTCTGCGGTTCCGATTGCAGTCACAAGAGCGGTGGAAGTATGTGTCTGGCTGATCAATATGCTTGTGTTTGCGGGGAGTATGCGGCTGTCATCGGAGATGGAGGAAAAGTCAAATCTTCAGATCATCAACAACCGGCTTTTGATGGAGAGACAAAAGGCAGAGGAGATTGAGATGATGTATCAAAGAGCGAGCAAACTTCGCCATGATTTTTACAACCATATGATGGTACTCTCTTCCATGGCAGAGCAGGAAGAATGCGGTGCGATCAGGCAATACCTCAAAGAGCTTCAGACGGAGGCATATTCCGGTCTTCAGACCATTGACAGCGGAAACCGGATGATAGATTTAATCTTAAATCAAAAGGAGGCACAGGCAAAAAATATGGGAATCGCCACAGAGATTTATGCAAAGGTTCCAGCGGGACTTCCTATCAAGGATACTGATCTGTGTGCGCTGTTGTTTAACTTGATCGACAATGCGCTGGAAGCGATGAAACATGTGGAAAATCCATGGATAAAAATCCGGATTTCCGTCAGAAAGACATATCTGTGTGTCCATATAGCAAACAAGACAACGTGTGATATTTTATCGGTAAATCCTGAGATGAAGACGACCAAAGCAGACAAAGAATGCCATGGAGTTGGGAAAAAGATTGTCGATTCACTCGTAAAAAAATATGAA
Source organism: Robinsoniella sp. (assembly GCA_022788205.1). Classification (GTDB taxonomy): domain Bacteria; phylum Bacillota; class Clostridia; order Lachnospirales; family Lachnospiraceae; genus JAGZHZ01. The sequence goes on from JALEVQ010000060.1 coordinate 29,329, forward strand.
GGTATTCTGAGATATGAAGGGGAAGCAGAGGCTTTCCATGTATATGTGATGCTCCAGCTAATATAAAATATTTTTTGCAGGTGGAGGGCTATAATTATGGGAAAATCATTACCGTTTGCGCCATATAAATGACAGTTTCGCAGAAGTATTGAAAACGATCTTTTGGGTGTGCTATGCTTACAACAGCTAGAAAAAAGACGTCGGAAAAGATAGCAAAATCATAAAAGGTGAGGAGGATTTCTGTGAAGAGAAGTAAGAAAAAAAGAATGAGAAAAAACTGGTGTTTTGTGCTGACAGGAGCGATGATGTTTTCGGGAGTGATGGGGCTTCAGGTAAGTGCAGCACAGCCAGAAGGCAGTGAAAAATATACGGTAGAGTATATGGAAGAAGATGGGTTTTATCGTGTGACAAATCCAAACGGCGGTGCAAGACTGAGCTATACGACGCTGGAGCTTCTGGAAGTGGAAGAAGACGGTGTCACATATGCATTCAAAGATTTAGATAAGGATGGAGAGCTTGATCTCTACGAAGACTGGAGAGAAGATGCACAGACGCGTGCGGAGGACCTGGTATCCAAGTTGAGTGTTGAGCGTATGGCAGGGCTGATGCTGCATCCGAATGATGAGACTACAACGGATGGGACACTAACTGAGAAAAATCTGGTATTGACGGATGAGCAGGGTGTACGTTTTATTTTGGACAACAACTTAAGCGTCGACGGTGTGCCGCTGTGGAACAATGCAATGCAGGCACATTTGGAGGAGACCGATGAATTTTCCATCCCGATCAATGTCTCTTCCGACCCGAAAAATACAGTCAACGGAGGACGAGAAACGGTCTTTACTGAGGCAGGATATTCTGCATGGCCGGGAAATCTGGGTGTCGCAGCAACCTTTGATCCACAGTGGGCACTTACCTATGGGCAGATTGCATCGCAGGAATACCGCGCAATGGGAATCACAACGGCGCTGTCCCCGCAGGTCGATCTCGCAACAGAACCGAGATGGACACGATTTTCAGGAACATTCGGTGAAGGAAGCAAGCTTGCAGGAGAAATGGCGGCAGGATATGTCTGGGGCTTCCAGAGCACCTGGGATGGTGTGGGGGCTGACGCAGAAGATCTTGGCTGGGGAGAAGATTCTGTCGTGACCATGATCAAACATTTCCCGGGTGATGGCGCTGCTGAGGCAGGGCGTGAGGCACACAACAATTATGGAAAATATAACGTGTACCCTGGAGACAATATGGCAGAGCATTATTCTGTATTTGAAGCAGCGTTCAATATTGAAGAAAGCCTGACAGGCGGAGCGAAAGCAGTGATGCCATCCTATTCTATTGCAATCGATCAATATGGAAATTCTATCGGAGCGGGCGTGGCAAGTGGATACAGCAGCTATAAGCTGACGGACATTCTGCGCGGAGAGCTTGGATATGATGGTCTGATCTGCTCTGACTGGAATATTACAGCCAATATAGGAACGTGCTGGGGTGTGGAAAATCTGACGATGATACAGCGCCATCTGCTCGCGATTGAGGCGGGTCTTAACCAGTTTGGAGGATCTAACACAGCGATCGCGAACATCAAAGCGTATGAGATGGGAATTTTAAAGGAGGAAGAGACCGGTGTTTATCTGTCAACCGGAAATGCACTGTGGTGCACGGAAGATGGACTTGGAGACGGAGAAGAGACGATGTATCAGAAGTTCTTTGACAGCGCAGTAGAATGTGTGAAACTTTCTTTCTACACAGGTCTGTTTGACGATCCATATATCTGCAAAGCAGAAGGTACAGAGGCGTTAAATAATGCAGAGTATAAAGAAACGGCATATCAGTGTCAGCTGGCTTCCGTAGTGATGCTGAAGAATAAGGGAAATGTCATCTCAGAGACAGCGCAAGGTGAGAAAAAGACGGTATATGTGCCGATGACCTACACACCGGAAAGAGAACAAAGAAGCTTTGGACCAGGAGGATCGGGGGAAGCGACGATCATCCCGGCAAGCATTGATGTCGCATTCAGCAACATGGAAACCTTATCACAATTCTTTGAAGTTGTGACGGATGAAATCAATCCAGATGCCGATATGGATCATCTGACAGAAGAAGATTTGATTCGGCGCACGGACTTTACAGGAGTAGATTTCGCACTCACGGCGATCTCTGGACCTGTGACAGGCGGATACAATCAGAATCTTGTGGATCTGGATGGCAGTGATGGAAGCATCGATAATGGATATTATCCAATCAGTCTGCAGTACGGTGAGTATTATGCGGATCCAGACGTGGTGAGAGATCATCCTCTTGGATTAGATGCCGATGAAGAATTAGAGTGGATTGAAGCGGGAGGAGAAGAGGGAACTTCTCGTTACTATGGAGGAAAGTTTGCACAGAACAATGATCAGAGTACGCTTGAGGGTATCACACAGCTTCGTCAGAACGTGGGAGATCTTCCGATTGTCGTATATGCAAAACTTTCCAACCCGGCATGTTTCTATGAGTTTGAACCGATGGTCGATGGCATTATTGTAGGATTTGCAATCAGCGATAAGGCAGCGATCGAAGTAATTTCCGGAAACTATGAGCCATCTGGACTGCTCCCATGTCAGATGCCGGCGAATATGGAGATGGTAGAGACACAGTATGAGGACGTTCCTTTCGATATGGAATGCCATGTGGACACAGAGGGTAACGTCTATGACTATGCATTTGGTCTGAACTGGTCTGGCGTTATCGATGACTGGCGCGTAGAAGAATACGGAAGGTAGAAATCAGAAATTACAAAAACTCGTCTTCAGCTTACATTCATCTACAAAAACAGAAAACTGTGCTATAATGTTTGCGTAGACAACGAGCACAGGAATCAACTGAGAGAAGACAGGAGGAAAAGAAGATGGATACAATCACGATGCTGGATGAATTGCAGACCAAAGCAAAACAAAATCCGGAAATCAGACGTGTTTTGCTGGAGACGAGATCAGAAAAAAATCCGGTCACTGCATTTTGCAGAAAATGTCAGGAGCTTGGCTATCCACTCTATGAGATGGATTTGATCAATGCTGGGGAAGAATTTTATGCAACGATGCGCAGAAGCACGAATGGAGGAGGGGAGAATTCGCCGCTTTTGGAAGGAGAAGACGATTTTTATGAATTATTTTTTGCGGCACTTGAGGGCTGATCTAGATTTTCTGACACAGAATGACAAGAAAATCTTGACAACTTTTTAGTACTGTGATATTGTAATTCGTAACAGTTCACAAGGACGTGAGCAAAAAAGTGCAAGATGTATTGCACAGTCTCTCACGCAGAAAGACGAAATTTAAAGCAGGGAATCCCCTCTTGGATATGTTATTTTGACAGGTGAGAAAACTCACCTGTCTTTTTTGCTATATTAAGATCGTCTAAGATGCTGGGAGCAAACGCAAGGACGGAGAAAAAAGAAAAGGGAGTGAAAACAATGATCGAAATGATCGAAAAAATCAACGGCGTTGTCAACAATTTTGTCTGGGGAATCCCCATGCTGCTTCTGCTTGTCGGAACCGGAATTTTGATGACGATCCTGACGAAAGTATTCCAGATTTCCCATTTTGGATACTGGATGAAACACACGCTTGGAAGTATTTTTACGGATAAGCACATCACGAAACACACAGAGAAGGGAGATCATTCCATCTCTCAGTTCCAGTCGCTTTGCACGGCACTTGCCGCTACAATCGGAACAGGAAATATTGTCGGTGTCGCTTCAGCGCTGATCGCAGGAGGTCCGGGAGCGATTTTCTGGATGTGGGTTGTGGCATTCTTTGGAATGATGACCAACTATTCGGAAAATGTTTTGGGTATTTATTACAGAAGAAAAAATTCCAAAGGTGAGTGGTGCGGAGGAGCAATGTACTACCTGCGCGATGGTCTTGGAGCAAAGAAAGGATGCAAGCAGATCGGTGCCATTCTCGCGGTTCTGTTCTCTGTATTCTGTCTGCTGGCTTCGTTCGGTATCGGAAATATGAGTCAGATCAACTCGATCGCCGGAAATATGAACGCGGCATTCCACATTCCAAACATTGTGACAGGTGTAGTGCTGATGATCATCGCAGCCCTGGTTGTGATTGGAGGAATCAAGCGAATTGCTTCCGTGACAGAAAAACTGGTTCCTTTCATGGCGATCGCTTATATTGTAGGTGCACTTGTCGTATGTATAGCAAATATTAACCAGTTTGGCGCTGTGTTTACCTCAATTTTTAAAGGTGCTTTCCAGATGAAGGCAGTCGGCGGCGGTATCGTCGGATCCGGAATCAAAATGGCGGTGACCTGGGGTATGAAACGAGGCGTTTTCTCAAATGAGGCAGGACTTGGATCTTCTGTTATGGTGCATTCCAGTTCAAACGTAAAAGAGCCTGTCCGCCAGGGTATGTGGGGAATCTTTGAAGTGTTCGCAGACACCATCGTTGTATGTACATTGACTGCATTCACTGTTCTCTCCTCAGGGCTTGTGGATCTTAACACAGGCGCCGTTTTGAGTAGTTCCGAGGGTTCTGCACTTGTGGGAGAAGCTTTCGCGACGGTATTTGGAGCAGCCGGACCGGCTTTCATCGCAATTGCGATTTTGCTGTTTGCATTCTCTACCGTGCTTGGCTGGAGCCATTATGGGACAAAAGCATTTGAGTATCTGTTTGGAACAGGTGCTACCATTATTTACCGCGTAATTTTTATCGTATTTATTGTGTTTGGCGCGACAATGAGTCTGGATCTGGCTTGGGATCTGTCCGATACCTTCAACGGTTTGATGGCAATTCCGAACTTGATCGGTGTCTTGACACTGTCACCTGTAGTCTACAAGATCACAAAGAATTATGTCGACAGAAAGATAAAAGGAAAGAAAGAAAAAGCAATGCTGTCTGCGTTCCCTGACATTCAGGCAATGCAGGAAGCAGGTGTGGAAACAGAAGATTGATCTGTGAAATAACCGGGAAAACCTCTAACGCAGGCAGACCAAAAAAGAGTAAATCGTAATATAGTTATAGATGGATAGTATAGGCTGAAGGATAAAAAAGATCCGAAAACCTATACTATTTTTCTTTTTATATATTTCCAGTATACAGTGTGAAATGCCGAACAGTATGCGATAAAAAAGACAAAAAAAGATGGCCGTTCAATGGGGGGACATTGCGACAGCCATCTTGAGGGAGGGGGCAGTACATGTTATATGTACTGCATATGAAAATGAAGTATTTAAAACAAATTTCTTTGTTTCATTTAGCATGATACAAAAAAAATGTGAAAAAAATGTGATAGGAAAAAGAAGAATGTGTGAAAGAATTGTGATGAAAGTGCGAAATATTCCCTTTACAAATAGAAGAGAAACGTCATATGATAGGCTAAGAAATTAAGTGCACAAAAGTACGAAAGGAGAAAAAAGATGCTCAAAAAAATTTTTTCTTACATGGGACATTACCGGAAATATGCGTATCTGGCTGCTTTTTGTATTGCCGCAGAGGTTGTGCTTGAACTGGTGATTCCGTTGATCATGGCAGATCTTGTGGATGTTGGAGTGGCAAGTGGGGATCATACCTATATTTTTCAAAGAGGCATTCTGATGGTGGGATGTGCGCTGATTGCGATGGTGTTGGGCGTTGGAAGTGCAAAATTTGCAGCACTGTGTGGGCAGGGACTTGGCGCTAGTCTCAGAGAAGCAGAATATAGAAAGATCCAGAGCTTTTCTTTTGCAAATACCGATCATTTTAAGACGGAATCGCTGGTGACACGTCTGACAAGCGATGTGACTACGATTCAAAACTCAGTGTCAACGGGAATGCGCCCGGCATTTCGAGCTCCGGTGATGATGATCGCAGCTCTGGCGGCATCGTTTTTGATCAACAAAAAATTGGCGGTTGTATTTCTCGTCGCGGTACCGATTCTGGGATTTTTGTTGTATCAGATTGTCAAGAGAGTCAGCCCCATGTATGGGAAAATGCAGGATGCCATCGATCAGGTAAACCGCGTGATTCAGGAAAATCTGACAGCAATTCGGGTGGTCAAATCGTACGTGAAAGGAGAATATGAGATTAAAAAATTCTCCGAGGTAAACCAGAACTGGAAAGAAGTCTCAGAAAGTGCTTTTCGATTGACTTCTCTGAATATGCCGGCGATGCAACTTGTGATGTACGGGACAATTTTGAGTATTTTGTGGATAGGAGGCAGTATGGTCCGGTCAGGCAGTCTGCAGGTTGGAGAGCTGACGGGATTTTTGAGCTATGTACTTCAGGTGCTGAACTCTCTGATGATGATTTCGAATGTATTTATCATGATGACGCGCTCGCTTGCATCGGCACAGCGCATCATGGAAGTGATGGAGGAAAAGATCACGATCACGGAGGAAAAGGCGGAAAACATTGAGGTGGAGAAGGGAGATATCGTCTTTGAGCATGTCTTTTTTAAGTATAAAAGAGAAGCACGAGAATATGTGTTGTCTGATATTTCCTTTCACATTAAACCAGGTCAGACGGTAGGTATTATCGGTCAGACAGGGGCGGCAAAATCGACACTTGTACAGTTGATTCCGCGTCTGTATGAGGCGACAGAAGGAAAAATTTTGATTGATGGGAGATTGGTGGAACAGTATCCGCTTGCCAATCTGCGAGATGCCATTGCCATGGTGCTCCAGAAAAATACCTTGTTTTCGGGAACGGTGATCGACAACCTCAGATGGGGAAAAGAAGATGCGACGCATAAGGAGATTGAGGAGGCATGTGCAATTGCATGTGTGGATGAGTTTATTGACCGTCTTGAAAAAGGATACGAGACGGAACTGGGACAAGGGGGAGTCAATGTCTCAGGGGGACAGAAACAGCGACTCTGCATCGCAAGGGCAATCTTAAAAAGACCAAAAGTGCTGATCTTAGATGATTCTACCAGTGCAGTTGACACGGCGACGGAGGCAAAGATCAGGGAAGGACTCAAGAAAAAACTGCCGCAGATGACAAAGATTGTGATTGCGCAGAGGATTTCTTCGGTCCGGGATGCAGATCAGATTTTGATTCTCGACGACGGGAGACTGAATGGAGTGGGGACACATGAGGAGCTTTTGAAAAACAATCAAATCTATCAGGAGATCTATGAATCACAGAAGGAAGGAGTGGAGCTTTAGATGGCAAAATATGTGGGATACAAGCGACCGGCTGATGCAAAAAAGACGATGAGACAACTGCTTCACTATATGGGAATTCATAAATGGGCAATGATGGTGATTGCAATTCTGGTGATGATCGGCAGCGGCGCCAACATTATGGGAACGTATCTGTTAAAACCAGTGATCAATGATCATCTGCTGAAGGGAGATATGGAAGGATTTGTACTGATTCTTGGGAGAATGGGACTGATGTATCTGGGCGGAGTGCTCGCTACTTTTTCTTACAATCAGCTGATGGTCCGCACGGCACAGAAAATTGTGAGTGAGATCCGACATGATCTGTTTGTGCACACGCAGAAATTGCCGCTTCCTTATTTTGACGTGCATACCCACGGAGAATTGATGAGCCGCTTTACAAATGATGTGGATACGATCACGGAAGCGCTTAACAGCAGCTTTACCATGCTGATTCAGAGCTTTGTGACAATTGTAGGGACAGTGACGATGCTCCTTGTGCTAAGCATTCGGCTTTCACTCATCGTTGTCTTCTTTCTGGCAGCGATGATTCTGTTCATTCGATTTAATGGCAAGAGAAGCAAAAAATATTTTCAGGAACAGCAAAAAGCGTTAGGAAGTATCAATGGATTTATCGAAGAAATGATTGCAGGTCAGAAGGTGGAGAAAGTGTTTCACCATGAAGAGGCAGATTTAAGAGAGTTTTTAAGAAGGAATGAAGCATTGCGCCAGGCTTCCACGAAGGCACTGACATACTCAGGCATGACAGTGCCGACGATTGTCAGCCTTTCGTATGTCAATTATGCAGTGTCGGCGTGTGCAGGCGGGCTGTTTGTGATAGGAGGATGGATGGATCTTGGAACACTGGCGTCGTATCTGATTTATGTGAGACAAAGTGCGATGCCATTCAATCAGTTTACGCAGCAGCTGAATTTCTTGATGGCTGCACTTGCCGGAGCGGAGCGAATCTTTGATATGATGAATGCAGAGACAGAGAGCGAGGAAGGAAGTGTCGCACTTGTCGAGAGGGACGGAAAATTCTTTTGGCGCAAGAGAGAAGAAGATGGCACACAAAGTGAGACAGTGCTGAGAGGGGATGTGCGGTTTGAACATGTCACCTTTGGATATCAGAAAGAGCACCCGATTCTGAAAGATGTGAGTCTGTACGCGAAGCCGGGACAAAAGATTGCTTTTGTGGGTTCGACGGGTGCAGGTAAGACAACGGTCATGAATCTCATCAATCGCTTTTATGAGATCGACAGTGGGAGGATTACGTATGATGAGATTGATATCCAGAAAATAAAAAAAGAAGATCTAAGGCGATCACTGTCTATGGTGATCCAGGATACGCACCTTTTCACTGGGACAATCGCGGACAATATCCGATATGGAAGGCTGGAGGCAACGGATGAGGAGGTGATAGAGGCTGCAAAAATTGCAAATGCAGATTCGTTTATCCGCCGTTTGCCGGATGGATATGAGACAATGCTTTATGGGGACGGCAAAAACCTCTCACAGGGACAGAGGCAGCTTCTTGCGATCGCCCGCGCGGCGGTCACAAGACCGCCCGTCCTGATTCTGGATGAGGCAACCAGCTCGATCGATACCAGGACAGAGCGAATGATTGAGAAGGGAATGGATGCCCTGATGGAAAACAGAACGGTCTTTGTGATCGCACATCGGCTCTCCACGGTGCGCAATGCACAGGCGATTCTGGTACTGGAAAAAGGAATCGTCATGGAACGTGGCAGCCATGAAGAGCTGCTCGAGAAAAAAGGGCGTTACTATGAACTGTATACCGGTCAGCGCGAGATGGAATAAAAGGAATCATATTCTGTCACAGTCAGGAGGACTGCAAAAATTGTTTCCGGTAAGCAGAGGGAGTGACACCCTTTTGCTTTGTAAACTGTTTCGAAAAATACGGTGCATTTTGAAAGCCGACCGTGAAACTGATGTCCGTAATGCTCAGGGAAGTTTTCCGAAGCAGCATACAAGCCTTATTTAAGCGATATTCAAGAAGATATTGGCTGGGGCTTGTATGCTGATATTTTTTAAATAACTTAAAAATATATGTTCGGTCAATATTGTTGTCAGCTGCCATGGAAGCGACAGAGATATCATGGAAGTAATTCTGATGGATATAGCGGAGCAGCTGGTTGAAATGGATCTCGCTCTGCGAAAGAATCGGTCCGGAGGTTTTCTGGTGAATATTCTTCAGATAATCCAGCAGGTAATACAGATTTCCGAGCGCCTTTAAGTCTTGTTTTTCCTTGCATGCTTCATATATTTTTTCAAAATAGCCCTCCAGTTCTGCATTGACCTGATGATGAATAAAAAAGGTTTCTCTCGTCAGACCACAGTCTTTTAGAACTTCTTCTAATGCATTGCCCCGGACACCCACCCAGCGGTAGCACCATGGATTTTCTGGTATAGGAAAGTATTTATTGGGCGTGTGAGGAGGAATCATGAAGATATCCCCAGGGTAAATGTGCTGAACTTGGTTCTGAACCTGAAAAATTCCTTCTCCTTTGATGCAGTAGTGGATGGCTGCATAGTCAATAGGGATAAATTCATAGGCTTTTGTGGGGCGGCATTCTTCGTATCCTGCCTCACAGATATTTAAATCCTGACCAACATGAGTATCATAAAACAAAAAACCAATTTGATTTTGAAAAACAGAAGACATAGAACCGAAACCTCCTTATACGCTGGGCATAGACAAATGTATATGTGCAAAAGACAATTCTCAAAAATAGTAAAAATTTCGAAACGTTGAAAATGATTTGTCAACATAAATACAAAAATATTCCACTTTCTTGCATATCATATTATAACACAATATAGTAGAATAAGGAAGCATAAGATCTATACAATATCACGAAAAAACAAGAAAAAAGATTGCTGAAATAAATAAAAATGACAAAAAATAGATGAAGAATTTTTGAAAAATCTGTTCGATGCCGTCTTTATTTATAAACCGAAAAAATGATGAGCAGACAAAAAAATGGTCATAAGCAACGAAAAGCATAGTTGCTGAGGCTGGTCAACAGGGATAAAAATTCGGAAGGGCAGTCTAAGAGAGAACGAGGATTACTTACGCAGGTAGGTTTACCGAAAAAGTAATCACGGAAAAATGTATGGACGTCTATCACAAGGAGGTAAAAAATGAAAACAGGTTGGAAAAGAACGTGTGCAGCTGTATGTGCAGCTACAATGGCGCTCTCAGCATCCGGAATGGCTTTTGCTGCTGAGAACGCAGGAGAAGAAGTGAGATTAAAATATGGAAACGTATTGAATGTGTTTGCAAACCCGAAGGAGCAGTTATACGGATATTATTCCACAAATGAATACAATAACTTTTCTGATATGGGAGCATGGCATGGCTATTATCTTCCACAAGCAGGTGTTGAGGGAATTCAGGGAGGATTTGCAGGTCCTGTGATCGTTGCCGAGGAATATCCAATCAACTTATCAGGTGCTTTCAGCAAACTCGAGATAAAGAAGGCTGATGGAACGATCTATTCTTATTCCGATGCGACTTCAACAGGTGTTTACTATCCAGGAAAATTAGTTCAGACATATGATTTTGCAGATATCACAGTTCATCTGGAACTGATCTTTGCCAGTGACAGAACTGCTCTGATCAAGACAGAAATCGCAAATAAGACAGAAGAACCGATCGATGTGACACTGAAATGGCGTGGCGATATGTACACCAACTATGGAAACAAAGACAGACTGATGGAGAACAGCCTGGAGTCCACAGAGGACGGTGTGCAGGTGAATTTCGGAGAAGTTCGTTCTACATGGAATTACATGATGACGGACGAGGTGAAATTTAATGTAAGACATGATATCCCTGTCACAACAGCGACAGGCGGAAATACATATGTGACAACCGCAAGCGATTCGGTTTCCATCGCAGCAGGCGAGAGCTTCACGACATGGTCGACAGAAAGCTATACTTTCACAGCTGAGGAGGCAGAGGAAGAGAAAGGCATCGCACAGGAGATGCTTGCTGATGGCGAGAAATACTTTGAGGAAAACGCAGACCGTTGGAACGGATATGTGGAAACAGTTGAGAAAGATGATGTGCAGATCGGAAAACAGTATAAAAATGCAGCTGTAAAAGCGATCGAGACAATGATGACAAACTACATGAGCGCAGCAGGAGATCTGCTTGACGGCGGTGTTGTTCCATCGATGTCCTACAAATGGTTTATCGGACTTTGGGCATGGGATTCCTGGAAACAGGTAGTCGGCATGGCAAAATACGATTCGGACATCGCAATCGAAAATGTTCGTTCAATCTTTGATTACCAGATCCAGGAAGACGACGAGGTTCGTCCTCAGGATGCAGGTGCAATCATTGACTGTATCTTCTTCAACAAGGGAGAAGAAAGAGGAGGAGACGGCGGCAACTGGAACGAGAGAAACTCCAAGCCACCTCTGGCAGCATGGGCAGTATACAACGCTTATAAAGAGAGCGGAGACAAAGAATTCCTTGAGGAGATGTATCCGAAGCTGGTTGCATACCACAACTGGTGGTACACAAACCGTGATGTGGATGGAAACGGTGTAGCAGAGTACGGTGCTATGGTTCACGATGCTCACTACGAGTGGGATGAGTCAGGCGAACTGGTGAAAGATGAAGACGGAAATCCGGTTGTAAATCCAGAAGCAGTGATCGAGGCTGCAGCTTGGGAAAGCGGAATGGACAATGCTCCTCGTTTCGATATCTCAGGAAACGGTCCGGAAGATGTGGGAACACTTGTATATGAAGTGAAGAATGATGACGGTGAGACGGTAGGATATACCATCAACCAGGAATCAGTTGATTTGAATGCTTATCTGTATGCAGAGAAAGGATTCCTGAAATCCATGGCAGAGGAACTGGGATTCGAAGAGGATGCAGCAAAATATGAAGAAGAAGCAGCAGCATTGAAGGATTACATCAACACAAATATGTTCGATGAGGAGACAGGTTACTACTATGATCTTCAGATCAACGAGGATGGCAGCGAGAAGAAACTTCTGGTGAACAGAGGAAAAGGCTGCGAAGGATGGCTTCCACTGTGGGCAAAACTTGCTACAGATGTTCAGGCAGAACAGGTAATCGCAAATATGCTGGATGAAGAAAAATTCAACCTGACTGTTCCGCTTCCAGTAACTTCAAAAGACAACGATATGTTCAATCCAAACAAATACTGGAGAGGTCCTGTATGGATGGATCAGGCAATGTTCGGTGTAGAAGCTCTGATGAACTATGGACATGAGGAAGCTGCAAAAGAGCTTGCCACAAAGATGTTTGTAAATGCAGAAGGCTTACTGGGCGATGGACCGATCAGAGAGAACTATAATCCACTGACAGGTGAAGGACTCCACACAAAGAACTTCAGCTGGTCCGCAGCAGCATTCTATCTGTTATATGAAAACGTGCTGACTGGAAACGAAACAACATGCCAGATTGGTCTGGAATAATTATAATTGGGAATAGCGTGTGCAAGTTGTAAGAGAAAATTTATAAGAGAAATAAAAAAACGGTTTCGCGAAAGCGAGCCGTTTTTTTATTGAAAAGAATGGTTGGACGCGTGTGATAGACAAGTGTATACAGTAAAAAGACAAGGCAAAAAGAGCTATGTGAAAAGAGAAAATATGTCAACATAAGTATAAAAAGGTTCAACTTTTTTATATAGCATATTACATCACGATATAGTACAATGAAAAAGCGTGATGGTTATACAATATAACGAAAACATAAAATAAAATCACTGTGATAAGGTAAAAAATGACGAAAAAAATGGGATAGAATCTTGCTAAGCTTTGTAAAAAAACTTGTTTGCACAGGACTTAAACTCGAAATGTAAAGAAACGGTTAAATAAAAAGTAAGCAACCAAAAGAAAAATTTTTTGGTAAAAGATTTGCGTTTTTTTGAAAAACATGGACAGTAAAGGATGAATATTTTTACATAGTTTTGCAAAAAAAATCATGAAAACTCTTATCAAGGCATGTGGAATGTACCTTTGCGAGGAAAGAAAAATTTCACACAAAGTGATCAAGGACATCTGGAGGGAAAAGGAGGGCAGAAAACAGTACTTCAAAGATGGCGTAAATAAAGAAGAACTTTTGGGAAAAAGAGTTCAAGGAACACGAAAAAGAAAATAAGAAAAAAGAGAATGGGGAAAATTGTCTATGAAGCGTAAAAAATTAATGAGTCAGGTTGTCGTTTCAGCGCTTGCAGGATCCATGGCGATCATGAGCAGTGGTGCAGTGTTTGCAGCAGAAGCGAATCCAGCAGCTGCCACAGCCGCAGCTTTAGCAGGAGCAACAACAGGTACTGGTACTGAGGTGGCAAAAGACGGAAGTGGCCAGACAACCGTAACGGATACGGTACAGGAAGGAGAGGCACCAGCTTTTCCGGGAGAAGAGTGGTATGATGGACATGATGTCTATCAGGTAAACCGTGAAGATGCTCACACGATTTTTAAATCTTATGACAGCGTAGAAGCTGCCAGAGTGCGTGAAGAGGAAACACAGGTTGATTATCAGCTGTTAAATGGAGATTGGAAATTTATGCTTTCTGACAATCCGTCAGGAAGAAACAATGAATTCCAGGATCCTTCCTACGATGTGAGCGGATGGGATGACATCACAGTTCCGTCAAACTGGCAGACAGAGGGA
>JALEVQ010000068.1 GCA_022788205.1 Robinsoniella sp.
CTTAACAATTGCTCTGAACTCTGCCACAGGGATTTTATACCCTTTTAACAGGTTAATTGAGTGATGTTATGGCTGCATGGATCAATTTTTAGATTCATGGCACAGTTATCAGTTCAGATACTGTTCCGTGAATAATTCAGGATAAATATAGTGATCCTTTCTTTTATTGCTATCAAAGGATTTTCTCCACCGGCATCCCCAGTCTTATGGCTTCTTTTAAAAGTTCTTCATTTTTTCTGTTCATCGTCCCAAACTCATCTATGCAACAGATCACACGCTCGCATTTTTTCATCATCGCCAGCGCTTTTTGATAGTTTTCTTCGCTGATCTGTTCAAACGCCTTTTCTTCCACCCTCTCTGTCGTCAATACCTTTGCCACTTCACAGTCGATATCGTTCTGGTGGAGCACTCCCGTGGCAAAAGGAATCCCTGCGCGCTGCAGTCTTCGGTATTCACGGATCCCGCTCCCGTTTCCTGCAATCACAAAAACTTCCGGTTTCCCCTGCACTGCCTCCAGTTCCAGACAGCCAAAGTCCGCATTATAACTTCCGCTCATGACATCATACAGCTGATGAATATATTCAGCTGTAAAGATTTCTTCCGGCGTCCCGTATCGCTCAATGTACTCTCCCTGAACGCACATCACATAATCAGATATCTTCTGTGCCAGATCCAGTTCATGCAGAGACATGATCACTGCAACATGATTGCACGTCACCATCTTTTTTAGAATCGTAAGCAATTCCAGCTTATGTTTGATATCCAAAAACGAGGTTGGCTCATCTAAAATGATGATCTCCGGCTCCTGGCAGATCGCTCTCGCCAGCAAAATCCTCTGTTTTTGTCCATCACTGATCGCCATAAAATCTCGTTTTTTCAGATCGGATGCATGGACCATCTCCATCGCACTCCAGACTTTCTCCCAGTCTCCCTGCGACAACAGCCCCAGTGTCCCTGTGTATGGATATCGCCCGGTCGCCACAACCTCCTCACACGTCATCAGCTCCGTCCTGATTCTCTCCGTCAGAACAACCGCCTGCCTCTTGGAGAGTTCTCTGTTCGACATCTGCTGCATCGATCTTTGGTCCAGATAAACGGTGCCGCTGATTGTCTTGAGCTGTTTCGTAATACTCTTTAAAATCGTCGATTTTCCTGCACCGTTTGGTCCAATCAGTGTCAGGATCTCTCCTCTGTTGACTCTGATTTCTATTTCCTTGATCAGTGGTTTTCCGTCATAGCCCACTGTCATTTTATCCGTATAAAAAAAGTAATTCTCCATCTCTCCATCATCTCTCGTCTTTTCCAGATCACATCGCTTTTTGTCTGCGGATCATAATGTAAATCACCACCGGTGCCCCAAAGACTGCTGTCACCGAACTGATGCTCAATTCCGTCGGCGCAAATACCGTCCTCGCGATCAAATCACAAAACAGGCAAAATACTGCGCCTCCCAGGAAACATCCAGGAATCACCAGAATTGGCTTTGCTGTCTTTAAAATATTTTTTACCAGATGAGGGACTGCGATCCCGACAAAAGAGATCGGTCCTGCAAATGCCGTCACACATGCCGACAAAAGGCTCGAGAGCAAAATCAGCATCACGCGAAACGCTTTGATATTGACTCCCATATTCTGTGCGTAGACTTCTCCGAGCTGATATGCGCTGATTGGCTTTGACATCAGAAACACAACCGCCAGCGTCACCAGCACCACAGCAGACATCACCGCCACATTGTTCCATGACATGCCGGAAAAACTTCCCATAGACCAGTTGTGGAGATTGACAATATTCGAGTCGTCGGCAAAAGTCACCACAAAATCTGTGATTGCCGAGCAAATATATCCGATCATCACGCCCCCGATGACAAGCATCGACATGCGCTTGACTTTCCTGGAGATCAGCAAGATAAATCCCATGCAAATCATAGAACCCACAAAGGCAGCGACAATCATGGTGCCCGATCCGATCACCCACGAATGCTCCAGAAACACAATCATCACGAGGGACACCACCAGCTTGGCGCCCGAGGAAATCCCCAGCACAAACGGTCCTGCGATCGGATTCGAGAAGAAGGTCTGGAGCAAAAATCCAGAGACGGACAGCGCGCCGCCCAGAACGATACAGGCGAGGATGCGCGGAAGGCGGATCTGCCAGATAATATTGTATGCTGTCTCTTCCCCGCGGCGCAGAAACACGATCTGAAAGATTTCTTTCACAGACAGATCGACACTGCCTGAATTGATATTCCAGATAAACAGAAGTACAAGCAGTACTCCCAAAAGCGCAAAGGCAAAACCATATCTGCGGTAAACCTTTCTGTCCATCTTTTCCTCCTCATCATTTTTTCATCTATTATGCCAGCTTTTTCTTTCCCGCTAAGCTGAACAATCTCACTGCCGGCTGAGCTTGTGCATGTAAGTCAGCTCCGTCAAATTTTCGTCCTCACTTGTCAGCATCTGGTGAATATCCACGATCATCTGTCCAAGACCTGTCGTCTCCTGAAACAGATTCTTCTCTGTACACCAGACATTTCCTTCTTTTACTGCTTTAAAATCTTTCAAGAGAGCGCTTTTTGTAAACAGCTCCTCCATCGTCTGCAATTCTCCATCGATGGTACTGTTGTAGATGATATAATCCGCATCCTTCGCCTTCGCATAAAACTCTTCCATCTGCATATTCATCGTGGAAAGTGCATTTTCCGAATCCCCTAAATCTTCAAAAATATATTTTCCTCCCGCAAGCTCAATCATCTTTGCAATGTAATCGTTTGACTTTCTCACATTTGCATAACCCACGGAACTGATATAAAAAAATGCCACGGTCTTTCCCGTATTCTCCTCTGTCAGCACTGTTTCAACCATTTCCTGCTGTTCCTCAAAAAATGATTCCGCAGCACTTTCTTTTCCCAGCAGCACACCATACAATTTCATCCACTCCATTCTCCCCAGCGGATGAGATTCATAGCTGGAACGCTCGACCAAAACAGGAATCCCGAAACTCTCCAGTGTCTCCTTTACCTCCGGCGAATGGTTGATCATCGTCGACTCCACTGCCAGATCGCATTTCTGCGACAAAATCAGCTCATAATCCGGCGCACTGTACTTTCCGGCATACACCATATCGCCGTTTTCCAGCGCTTCCTTTGCCTCCTCAATGTACCAGCCATCTGCATCCGTTCCGGAAAGTTTAATATTCTCCAGACCGCCAATTGCGCGAAACAGATCCATCGCCGAGGTTGCCACCAGATAAATATGATCCAGCGGCTGCTGCAAAACTTTGATTTCTTTCTCCAAATCTTCCGGCACTTCTTTTTCCTCCGGCACAACGAGGAAACGATCCCCCTCTTCGATCGAGACGAGTGCGTATCCACCCTCATAATAGTCCACCGTGAATTGCTGCGCATACGAAAGTTCCATACTGTGATCATACACCAGAGCCGCCGAGATTTCCTTGCCCTGTATTTCTTTGCTCTGCACCTCTTGCTCCTCTTGTGCCTTGGCAGATACCGGGATGGCAGACAGTCCAAGAAAACTCACTGCAAAGAGAGAACACAGCACACAAACATGCTTTCTTTTTCTCATCATCTTTCTCATTCTTCTACCTTCTCGATCGTTTCCGAGTCAAAATACAGTGTGTAAGCAATCTCATGAGGTGTGCTCATCGCCACCGTGTCCGCAATCACTGCAATCTTCCAGTCTAACGCTGTGACCGGTATCTCAAAGGCAGAATTTCCCTCTGTGTTCACTGGCTCGTATTTTGTGTCACCGATGATCACATAATCGTAATAAGGGCTGCTGAAAATAATCTTTGCTGTCATCTCGCCATCTTTGACTTGCGCCACAGCAGGAGATTCGACCGTTGTTTTTCCGGATCCGCCCTCCAGTTTCACCTCAATCTGGTACGTTCCATCTTCCAGATTTAAGTCTTTTGCTGTGGTAAACGCCTCCTCTTTCAGAGCTTCCTCAGGCAGAGACGATGCCCGGAACACCAATGTACGGTCATACCATTTCTCCTTCTTCTTGCTCCATGCCGCGCAGTCAATTCCCATGTCGAGTGCCTCCACCGGCACTTCGTAAGTCTGCCGCCCTTCGCTGTCTTCCTCGTAATAAATGTAATCTTCCTCCGATGCTTCCACCGCTTTCTCGCCTGTTCCCATAAACAGCCTCAGATACCCGTCTCCGCTCATCGTCATGACGGCTGTCATTTTTCCTTCCTTGACTGTCAGCTCGCATTCTACAATGCGAAACATCGAAGAGCTCGATGCGACTTCCACTGAATACGTCCCGTCGTTGATACTGTCCCCATAGATCGGAACCATATTTTCATCGATCACCTCCTCCGGCTTTGCCATCTCATCCGCCGTCGCCACAAGGCTTTTCTCCGTCTGTGTCTCTGTCGCCTGGCATCCCATGGCAAGACATCCTGCAATCAAAAAAGACAGTCCCATTGTTTTCCACTTTTTTATCATATCCTTATACCTACTTAGGGATGGCGGTTTGAAACACGCCATCCCCCTTTCCTCTCTTATTCTGCTATTTATTCAGCAAGCCAATCGATCGCTGCCTGAGTATGTGCCACATAGATCTGCTGGATCGATTCCATTTCTCCGAGTCCCTTGATCAGACACTCTACCTCATAACCCGCATTTTCAAAAGCTGTTTTCCACGAATCTTCTTCATCGCCTGCCATATCATTGTTCGCATGGTCACCTGCCACTACCATCAGAGGCTCCAGAACTGCTTTTTTATAATTTCCTTCTCCCACTGCTGCCAGCACATCATCGAGCGATGGAGTAGCCTCCACTGTGCCGATAAAATAATTGTCATATCCTTCTTCTGTCAGCACATCCTGAAGTTTTGCGTACACTTCATTGGAATCTGCCTCAGTTCCATGTCCCATAAAGCAGATGGCTGTCTCACCGTCATCATACTCTTCTGTCGCCTTTGTGATCGCCGAAACCACCTGCTTAAAATCCTCATCACTTGTCAGAAGTGGATCTGCAATCACAACTTTTTCAAACTGATCTGCATACTCTGCAACTTCATCGAACACATCATTGTATTCATAGCCATCCATCAGATGGGTTGGCTGAACAATCAGTGTTTTTACGCCGTCTTCTATCGCGCGGTCTAATGCTTCTGTCACGTTGTCGATCTCCAGCCCGTCACGCTCTTCCAGTTTGTCAATGATGATCTGGCTCGTGAATGCTCTTCTCACATCATACTCTGGAAAAGCTTCCGCGATTGCGTTCTCCACTGCACCGATCGTGATATCTCTGCTGTCATTGTAGCTTGTTCCAAAACTTACCACCATGATTGCCTGATCCTTCGGCAACTCCTCTGCCATCACTGCCATGCTTCCCATTGCCAGCGCTGCCATAGCGATGCTGATCATAAATACTTTTCCACTTTTTTTCATTTTGTTTCCTCCTTTGTCTTCTCTCCGTCTCACGGTATGTAAACTATTGTTAGAAACACCATTCTTCATCACTGACAAAACTTGCCTCTCTGATATTTTCCCCTGTCTCCTTCCAAAAGCGTCTCTATAAAAAAAGACCTTTGTCAGGAACAAAAGGTCATACGGGAAAAGAGATGAAAACAAATCTCCGTCGGTACAGCCAATTCCTCGTGACTTGAAAACAATGTTTCCGTACCAGCAACAGGCAGGTCTCCTGACTTACAGATCTTCACAGAAAATCGCCTTCCCGGTTTCCCAGTGGCATGTGATCTTCTGCTCCCTGTTTACAGTGACGAGATCGTGCAGGATTTTCACCTGCTTCCCTTTTCATCCAAACACCATTACATGTGTTTCGACACCTGATGCTATTCTGACAAAACAGGCACTTTTGCTCTGCTTTGCCATTTATTGAAATATAGCACAAAAGGATGGGAAAATCAATCCTTTTCGTACCTTTTGGCAATACTATATCAGTCCCATAATCAGCTCATACGCAATCGGAATAAGAAGTGCCGGCAGCAGATTTCCCACTTTTATCTTCTTTCCGAATGTGATATTGATCCCCACACAGAAAATCAGCGCTGACCCGACATATGCCAGCTCATTGATCAGCACATCACTGACGATGTTGCCAAATGCCGCTGCCAGTGCCGTGATGCCGCCCTGATAGATTGCGATCGGGACAGCAGAAAAGACGGCGCCGACTCCAAAAATCGAAGCGTTGATCATCACGATCACCGCATCGAGAATTGCCTTGACAAACAGCATCGACGCATCTCCTGTCAGACCGTCCTGCATCGATCCCACGATCGCCATCGCACCGATACAGATAATCAGCGAAGTATTGACAAAGCCATCTACAAACAGGTTATCATTTTTACGGTTGACTTTTCTCTTTAAAAATTCTCCCAGCTCTTCCATGCGCTTCTCAATGTCCAGAAATTCTCCCAGAATCGCTCCGATGCAGAGTGAGAATACCAGAAGCATCGTCCCCTGTGTCTCAATCTTGCCCTCTGAGACCACCATCATGTACTGCAGTACACCTGAGATGCCGATAAAGATGACTGCCACTCCGTTTGCCTTCATCAGAGAATCCTGAAAATTCTGTGTCATCTTTTTGCCAAACATCATTCCTGCGATTCCTCCCAGGATGACGGCAACCGTATTTGCGATTGTGCCCAACCCTTTCATGTCCTTTTCCTCTTTTCTTTCTATTTTTCTATCTTTTGTCTTCCTCTCGCACTGCCTCGCCTCATGCTCAGACATGAGAGAATCACTGTCGCCGCCTCCGTACATGGGAAGGCAAGCCATACCCCCTTCATCTGAAACAACGAAGACAAGACAAGAGCAAAGTCTAAAATTCCAATTGTCCCGCGAAAAATCGAAATCTGGAACGATTTTCCCGCTTTTTCGACGGCGGCAAGATATGACGCTGTGACGATGTTGACCCCCACGAACAAAAATCCTGTAAAATAGATTCTGAGTCCCTCTTTCGCCATCTCAGCCATACTTTGATAGCCTTCGCTGTTAAAGACCGCCACAAGTGGCTCGGCATATCCGAAGGTAATCAGCACGAACAGAACTCCAAAAAAAATGGAGAGAACCGTGGCGTACTGATATATTTTTCGCGCTTTCTCCGTCTGACCACTCCCGTAAAAGCGGCTGACCATCGGCTGCATCCCCTGTGAGATCCCAGTGAACACGGATATTGCCACCAGCGCCAGATTCACGACGATCCCATATGCCGCCACCCCGACATTGCCTTCCAGGCGCAGGATCAGCAGATTAAACACAATCAAGACTACCCCGGAAGAAATCTCATTGAGAAATGCAGAGATTCCCAGCATACAGCACTGTATCATCTCTGCCGCTGAGACTAATTTTCTGCAAAAATGAAATTGATTCCTTTTTTTGATCTTGTGGAGCGACAAAATGCACAGACTGATCACCGGCGCCGCCCCTGTCGCCAGTGCCGCTCCAAACATGCCCAGATCCATCGGAAAGATAAAGAGATAATCCATCACGATATTTGCAAGACTTCCCGCAACCATTCCGACCATCGCCAACTGCGGCGCTTTGTCATTTCTCACAAACGCAAGAAACACATTGTTGAGCAAAAAGCAAGGGGAAAAACATAAAATTGTCCGCAGATACACCGTCGTCATCGGCACAATCTCACCTCTCGCCCCGAGGATGCAGGCAAGTTTTTCTGCTCCCACAATCCCCGTCACGACCAACACTGCTCCGCAAGCGATCCCAAGGATCACCGCCGATGTAAAGGTTTCATTTGCCTTTTCTGTCTGTCCCTGTGAACGGCAAATACTAAATTTCGTCGCCGAGCCGATCCCGATCATCAGCCCCAGTCCATGGATAAAACTATAAATGGCAATCGCTAGGTTCAAGGAAGTAAGACCATTGCTTCCCATCTTTGTCGCGATAAAATAAGTATCCGCCAGAATATAACAGGAAAGCCCTATCATCCCCAAAATATTCGAAGATACATACCTGAAAAATTCTCTCTTTATTCCTCTTTCCATTCTCTTTCTCCACACTACACCTCTGTGTCAGCGTCAGCTGCTTTTTCTAGCTTTCTGCCCACCCGTGTCTGTTCGCTCCTTTCTATCTTGTCCGTGCGATTTATTCATCATATCACATTTTTCTTTCTTCTGGAAGAGTGAAACAAAATACAAAAAATAAGAGTGAAGCTGCCCCAAACGCATTTGCCCACTCTCATTTTCTCGAAATCACCATCCTATTTTTCGCTATCTCTCATGATCGCACTCGGATAAATCTTGTTCATTCTCTCATCCGGGAATCGCTCGTCCAGCCACCTCTCGATCTGTGTCGACGGCTCCTGCCCGTGATATCGCTGCGTATATCGGTTCAATGCCGCTGTTGAGATGATCATATTGAAGACCATAAACACAATCATGATCCAGCTCAAAATCTTTCCTATCTTTATCGGAACTTTTTCGATCAGCGCCGATGCTCTCGGATATAAAACCTTAATCCACAGGATCGCCACTATCCCCCAGAAAAAACAAAACAGCAGATTGATTCTCCCGCCCAGATTCAGCGGAATTTTGCTGTAATCCCAGAATACCGTTCCAAACACAATCTCAGTAAAGACACTGCACACATACTCATATGCGCCTCCCATCACTGTGCCAAATAAAAAGATAAAACCGTTCTTTTTATCTTTGTACTTATAGAGCATCGCAGTCAAGACAACGACTCCTAACCCCCACACAATGCTGAAAGCACCGTAGACGACACTGCTTCTGCTCATCCACCTTCCCATGGAAAAGCGGCAGAAAACGGTCTCGATGATATCACCTAAAAAGGCTCCAATCACAAACAGCCAAACCAGTTTGTGGAAACTGCACCCTTGTGCAAATACCTTTGCCTCTGTCTTTCCTTCTGCCGGTTTTTCGACTTTCACAGACGGATGTGCCTTCTCCATACGGCGCTCGATTGCGAGAAAAATCGCTCTTCCAAGTCTGTTTGAGATCTGCTGCATACTCTCAGCCAAGTCTTCGACTTGCTGATTATACTTCTGTACCTCGAAGATAATCCCCAGCACACTGATCATATCAATCGTCAAAAGTACAAAGATACAAATCAGGATGATTTTTCCCAGAAAAGCAGGGATCCATCCGAGTACTATCGTAATCAGAGGATGGACAAACTCAATCGCAAGCGCCGCGGCAACGCCCCATACGAGTGAAAACAGCAGGCATACATAGCCTCCCAGATTATATTTGTAATCTGAGTAGTCCCACCATCTCTTTTTAAACAGTTTCTCCATAAGCAATCCCGTGAAGAATTCCAGCACAGTGGCAACCGCCCCACATCCGATCGCCAGGAAAATAAAGTTTCCGGATAGCGAAGGGAAGAAGATCAGACTGACTACCATCACCAATCCATAGACCGGGCAAAACGGTCCATTTAAAATCCCGCGGTTTAAAAAGCATCTCTTTTTCACGGCGGCATATATGATTTCCATACACCATCCGGCAAAAGAATAAATCAGAAAAAACCAAAGCAACTGATATAATGAATACTCCATTAATAATACCTCTTTTTCTTTCCCACCTGTCTCTTGATTCATTCCACTGTATCATATCACGCTTTATACAAATATGCAATTATCGACAAAAAGAACCTTTTTTTATCTGACTGATTAAGTCCATAAACGAAAGGATAAAACCGCAGAAAAAAATATGAAAATTAAATAAAATCTGCTAGATGGAGCTTTCTTTTTTGTATTGCTCCATCTTTTTTCTTCCCAGTCTTACTTCTTCCATAAAATCGGCGAGTTCCTTTGACGCGCCATGAAAGAGATAATTTTTGCTTCCCTTTTGCTGTTCCAGATAATTGCTGCGAATCTCGATATTGACGGATTCTACTTCTTCCTTCAGCCCCTGTGCAGAAAGCCTTCTCGCCCCTTGTCCCAGAATAATCACCTGCTCTAGAGCGTCCGAAGTTGCGACGGTCACCTGATATTTTCTGCCTATCTCGTGGACAGTCTTCTCGATATACTGATCTGCAGTCTCAGCCTCTTTTGTATACACCACATAAATATTGTGATATTTTGACACTTCTCCCTGTCCGCCTTCCACCTTGTACGCGTCAAACACCACAATCACAATCATCTTTTTGAATCCCTGATAATTGCACAGGATATCCATCAGCTTGGTCCTCGCCCCGTCAATGTTGATCTGGGCGAGTTCACGCAGTTCCTCCCAGGAAAAAATAATGTTATACCCGTCGACAAGCAGATACTCTGCCTGATCCTCCTTCTTTTCCTGCCGGGAACCTCTGTAGGCTCTGGCTTCTGCCTCCTCCCTTGCCCGGACGCTGGAACTCTTTCGGAAGGGATTTTTTCGCTCCTTGACCTGACCATAAGTGCGCGCAAAAATTTCCTCCAGCTCTTTTTCATCCGCCCACACGGATGGATTTGACTGTCTCGACACAACCGTCGGTTCCGTCTCTTTGCTTTCTTTATCGTCCTCCCCCAGGCAAAGTCCTGTGTCGATATGCATATAATTTTCCACTTCCTGCCATCCGACCACAAAGCCTGCGCCATGGGCACAGAACACCGATCCCGTCGGATTATCCACATCAGCCTCCGAGTCATATGCGCACTCTAACAGGACCTCCTCCTCGTTGTGGCATGGCTCGTATCCTTTTACACTGCAAAACATTCTCCCCTGTCCTCCCGTGTAAGCCATCACTTCCATCTGATATCCTCGCATCGTCACGACGGGCGCTGTCCCTGTGATCACCGCCATATCCTGTTCGATCTGAGGATTGGAGAACGTCCCGCACATTTTTTGGATATCCGTCATTGCTCTTCCCACTTTGTCTGCCGGAATTTCCAGGCGAAACTCATACACCGGCTCTAAAAGAATGCTCTTTGCCTTTTTCAGTCCATGGCGCACAGCGCGGTACGTCGCCTGACGGAAATCACCGCCTTCTGTGTGCTTCGGATGTGCACGCCCCGCAATCAAAGTAATCTTCATATCTGTGATCTCCGACCCTGTGAGCACACCGAGATGTTTCTTTTCCTCGAGGTGGGTCAGGATTAATCTCTGCCAGTTTCTGTCGAGAACATCTTCGCTGCAGCTCGTGGCAAAATGGAGTCCACTCCCGCGCTCGCCAGGTTCCAAAAGCAGATGAACCTCCGCATAGTGGCGCAATGGCTCAAAATGACCAACACCCTCCACGGGCTCTAAGATGCTCTCCTTGTAGACAATACTCCCCGCTCCAAACTCGACTTCCACGCCAAAGCGCTCTCTCACCATGCTCTTTAAAATCTCAATCTGAACTTCCCCCATCACCTGCACATGGATCTCCCCAAAGCGTTCATCCCAGACCACATGGAGTTCTGGCTCTTCCTCCTCAAGCTGTCTCATTTTCAGAAACATCCCATGCACATCACAATTTTTCGGGAGCTGAATCTGGTAGGTCAAGACAGGCTCCAGAATCGGAAGGTTCGCCTTTGTCTCCGCCCCGAGTCCCTCTCCACAGTATGTCTTTGTCAGACCTGTCACTGCACAGATCGTTCCTGCCTCTGCCTCAGACACCGTCCGATACTGTGCGCCGGAATAAATACGGATCTGGTCAATTTTCTCCTCCCAGATCTCCTGTGGATTTTCCTGCCTGTCACGGTTGCTCAAAACCATTTTCACCTTCAGACTTCCTCCCGTCACTTTCAGGTAAGTCAGCCGATTCCCCTGGTCATCCCTCGCAATCTTATAGATTCTTGCCCCAAAATCCTCTGTGTAGTCCGGGCACTGCACATAGCGCACAAACCCTTCCAAAAATTCCCTGACTCCCTCCATTTTCAGTGCGGATCCAAAATAGCACGGAAAGATCTTTCTCTCCTGTATCAGACGCGCGATATCGCCCCGCGGCAGATCTCCTGTCTCCAGATACTTTTCCAGCAGTTTCTCCTCACAGACAGCCACATTTTCCATCCACTCCTCTGTCTCTTCCGCTCCAAAAGCAGTGCATCTCTCATCCAGCCTTTTTCGCAGTTCCTCCAGAAGTGCAGCCTGATCCGTCCCCGGCTGATCCATCTTGTTGATAAACAGAAAAACCGGAATCTCATATCTGCGCAAAAGCTTCCAAAGTGTCTGCACATGTCCCTGTACCCCGTCTGCTCCGCTGATCACCAGGACCGCATAGTCAAGCACCTGCAGTGTTCGCTCCATCTCCGCAGAAAAATCAATATGTCCCGGGGTATCCAGAAGTGTCACCTCCATATCCCCGAGCGAAAACTCCGCCTGCTTTGAGAAGATGGTGATTCCCCTCTCCCGCTCCAGATCAAAGGTATCCAGAAAAGCATTTTTGTGATCTACTCGCCCTAATTTTCTGATACTTCCGCTGGTATATAAAATACTCTCCGCCAATGTCGTCTTTCCCGCATCCACATGAGCCAAAATTCCTACAACTAATTTCTTTTTCTTCATCATTCTCCGTATAATCCAATCTCGTATTTTCTATCTGTCATTTCTATTTTTCCCTGAGTGCTCTGCCATTTTCCTTCTATCACCTCGTCACTCATTTCTATTTTATTCTACCATCTTATCTTCCTCCTGGCTATCCAAATGACTCCAAAATTTCAAAAAAATCCGAATCATACGATCTTTATATTGCCTCTTTTTTCTAATTATGTTAAGATTTGAGCAGATATTTTTGTCAAAGCAGACCTCATTTACAATAATCTATAGAAAATGATAAGGAAACATATCACATGAAAAAAAGACGGCTCATTTGTTTTACCACTACGTTTTTTATTTTGCTTCTTCTGGCTTCCTGCGCGCCAAACACACCAGATTCCAATGCAAACATGTCGGAAGCACCAGACTCTCAAAGTATACAAGACACTATTTATTTTAACACAGAGGGAAAAATTCTCTCTTACCGGTATTTTTCCATAGAAGATGATTTCGAAGGAAAACCTGTCATTTTGCTGCACTTTGAATATACAAACGACACCGATACTTCACACATGGTGTCAGCCGATTTTTTCCCGACGGTCTCTCAAAATGGCATCGAGCTGAAGACTGGTATTCTCCAGTATCAATCGGAATACTTTGAAGAATACAGCAATCTGATAACTCCGATCAAAAACCACACTACGATCCCTGTCTGTTTTGTGTATTCCCTGCTGGATGTGGACTCTGATGTGGAAGTCAGTGTGCAGACTTTCCTTGATTTTTATTCGGATCCGCAAAAGATCACACTTTCCCTCCTGCCGACTGCATCCGACAGTGATGCTTCTTCTGTCTCCTGGGAAAAGAAGTATTATGCACTGCTCTCCAAATATAAAGCATTACAAAAAAAATATGAACAGTTGGAACAGAGACTGGAATACGAACAGCAAAAATAAAAGGGATGTCCCGTCACTTCTGAACAAAAGCAATTCCTTGTTTTTATTCAGAGGAACTCGGACATCCCTAAATTCATATTCTCTGCCGTCCACTGAGACTGGGCTTTTATGCTAAACTATTCTCAAATTTTTCACACAGCCCCAGAATCCATTTTCTTCTCGCTGTCACTTCCATCCACTCATCTGGAATCTGCTCCATCCCGTACCATAATCCTGCCAGGGAACCTGCCACAGCTGCGACTGTGTCCGTATCATTGCCGAGGTTGACTGCTTTCAGCACACACTCCTGATAGGATGTTGTCGTCACGAGACTCCAGAGGGCTGCTTCCAGGGTTGCAACCACATATCCTGCCCCCCAGATCTCTTCCTCACCTCGATCTGCCAGCGTTCTGACGTCCTGCATTTTCTGATAAATCTTTGCTGTCCCCTCAAACTCTTTTTTCTCTCCATAGTAAGCAAAGGCTGCATCCATGCCTTCCTGCACGGTATCCAGGAGTTCTCCGCTTTCTCTTCGGTCTAGAATCTTCCACACGATGTGTGCGTAAATTCCACACCCCATCAGGCTGCGCCTGTGAGCGTGCGTCAAACTGGAAACATTGTGGATCAGTTCCATCTTCTCATCCATACTCAGACTCGTCGCCTTCTCTGCGCTCTGCGCTGCACGTTTTTCCTCACTTAGCACCTTCTCCGGCGCTGCATACAACACAATCGGCAAAATCCGCATCAGCGATCCATTTCCATTTTCCCCTTCCCTCACTCCTCCACACTCCAGAGGCTCATATTTTCTTTCCTTGTAATTTAGCAGTGCCTTCGCTGTCGTGTTACCGATGTCAAACCGTTTTCCTGTCGCTGTGTAGAATCCTTCCCATGCCCATGCGCAGAAACGCTCCATCATATCATAATAATTGACTCCCCCGCAGAGGCTGTCCATCAGCGCCAGCGTCATGCTGCTGTCATCAGACCATGTGCCTGCCGGCTGGTTATGTGTCCCATATTCTCTCATCCCGACAACAGGATTTTTTTTCATTTTCTCCTTCGAATTAAATTCCACCGGGACACCAAGTGCATCTCCCACAACGAGTCCCAGGATTCCATCTTTTACTCTGCTCATATTTTATCATCCTTTTTGTTTGGTTTCTTTTCTCTTGTCTTTCTCAATGACATCTTTATTTTATCACGCCCTCTTTTTCTTTTTTTCACATCTTATCCAGCAAACTTCTCTTGTGTCTGAGATAATAAATGCTTCCCGCTGTGTCGGCTAAAATCCATCCAATCGGCACCGAGACCCAGATCCCTGTCACGCCAATCTCCGGAACTGACGACAGCAGATAGGCAAGCACTACCCTGGTTCCCAGAGAAATCACGGTCAGAACCACAGACATTCCCGGCTTTTTGACTGCGCGGTAAAATCCATAAAAGAGAAACAGAAATCCAATTCCGAAATAAAAAGAACCCTCTATCCTCAGATATCTCACACCGACTGCAATGATATCCGTATTGGACGCATCGATAAAAATCATCATCAGCGGTCGTGCAAATAAAAAGACAACCGCACTGACAATCAGACAAAAGACAAAAGAACAGATCGCTGCGCTCTTGATGCCTTTTCTGATCCGCTCTTTTTTCCCCGCCCCATAATTCTGCGCGATATAAGTAGAAAATGCATTCCCGAAATCCTGGACCGGCATATAGGCGAAAGAATCAATCTTGACTGCCGCCGCAAACGCCGCCATCACAACTGTTCCAAAACTGTTCACCAGCCCCTGCACCATCAAAATTCCCAGATTCATGATGGACTGCTGCATACAAGTCAGAAAAGAAAGACCTGCGATCTCGCTCAGAACAGAACGATTCCAGCGCATGTGCTCTTTTCCAATTCTGAGTTCCGGGAAACGCAAAAGATAATAGAGCATGATGCCAATCCCCGAGACGAACTGGGAGATCACCGTTGCAATTGCCGCTCCCTTGACACCCCAGTGAAACACCAAGACAAAGACAAGATCCAGAACAATGTTTAGAATCGCCGATACCGCCAGAAAAATCAGCGGAACCACAGAGTTTCCGATGGCACGCAGCAAGTTGGCAAAGTAATTATAGAGAAATGTAGCAAAAATCCCCATAAAAATACAAAACAAATATTCTCTCATCAATTCTGTGATCTCACTTGGAACCTGCAACAGCCTGATGATCACATCGATTTCTGCAAACACAAAAATATTCAGCACGATCGTGACCGCACCGATCAGCACAAAAGACAGGAAAAAACTGTTTTTCAGGCGATCAAAGTCTCTTCTGCCAAACTGTATCGAAAAAAAAGCACTGCTGCCCATACAAAGCCCCAAAAGAATGGATGTCAAAAACACCATCAGTGTGTACGACGATCCGACTGCCGCCAACGCATCTGCGCCCAAAAAACGTCCCACAATCAAAGTATCGGCTATATTATATAGCTGCTGCAGCAAATTTCCCAACATCAGAGGAAATGCAAATCTCAAAAGATTTTTTGTGATACTTCCCTGTGTTAAATCATATTCCATTTTTCTCTCATTCCTTTCACATATCTCAGCTTTCTTTCACCTATGCAATATACCACACTTTATATCAGATTGCAAAAACTCTCGCACACGCCATCACTCCATAGGATATCGCTGCTGCACACGAAAAGGGCGGTCTGTATTTTTCGTTATGATAATTGTTTATCTAATAATGCAGTGCTTACACCATCCGGTTTTCCCACATTCGTGGCAAGTTAATTTTCTTTTTGTCAATGCATGGTATCCTTCCACATATTCGCTCATTGTCGGAACAAATAGTGCTTTGCAACGCGGACACTCATATCATTTTCTTTTTCAGTTTTTCAACCTCCAAAGCCCAGAACATGGTAATAGCGATAAATATTCCAAACGGAATAAGCGCACATCGTTCAAGCCACATAAACAAAGTCACAGCCGATAAAAGCAGCAGAACAAGGTGAACTGCGTAGATGGTAGCCCAAAGCGTATTTGCTTCGGTAATTGTCGGGCAACATATAACCCGAATCTCTGTTTATGAAATGGAAAAGTCAATCCATTAATCAAACTCGAATCATCTTCGAGGAGAAGTGTTTTACTCATGCTTTCGCTCCCTTTCTTTTTTCTGCTTCAACATTTTCCATTCATCTTTTGTAATCATAAACACTTTTGTAAGCTCATTCACTTCGTCCGAAAATTCATCCACCAGATGGCAACCCCAGGACACGGCTGTTTTTGCAGACGGTTCGTTGGTGTATTTCATATACGAATAGATCTCCTGAAAGGG
>JALEVQ010000072.1 GCA_022788205.1 Robinsoniella sp.
TGAAGGATTGAGAATATTAGAAGTAGCATAGAAACTATGGATAAGAACCGTAGGAACTACGGGGATAGCTTGGTAAATATCTTTTCAGTAGAAAGGAGTTCCCAAGAATCTCGTGGCTTTAGCCATGAGAGGTTCAAAGGAAAATCAGGAAAGGACTTCAAATGATGGAAGAAAAAATCACAAAAAGAAAAGTATATGTCATAGGGCATAAGAATCCAGATACAGATTCGATCTGTTCAGCGATCGCCTATGCAGAACTGAAGAACAAGATCGGTGACTCCGAGCATATCTTTGTGCCAAAGAGAGCAGGGCAGGTAAACCAGGAAACCCAGTTTGTGCTGAACTATTTTCAGATGGAGCCTCCGGGATATGTCGGAAATGTGGGGACAAGAGTGCGCGATATGGATATTCGTTTTGTGGAAGGTGCAAAGAGCAGTATTTCTCTGAAAAAGGCATGGACGAGAATGAGAGAAGAGCATGTCAACACATTGCCTTTGACCACACAGGACAAAGTGCTGGAAGGTGTGATCACAAGTAATGATATCACAAAATCTTATATGGATGTATATGACAGCGCGATCCTCTCAGCAGCGAGAACACAGTATCAAAATATTGTGGAGACGCTCGATGGGGAGATGATTGTGGGAAATCCGCACGGATATTTTGTGAAGGGGAAAGTGCTTGTCGCTGCGGCAAACCCTGACTTGATGGAAAACTATATCGAGGAGGATGATCTGGTGATTCTCGGGAACCGCTATGAGTCTCAGCTCTGTGCGATCGAGATGACGGCAAGCTGTATCGTTGTCTGTGAGGGGGCTCCTGTCTCGAGAACCATTAAACATCTCGCAGAGGAGAAAGGATGCGTCATCATCGGAACACCGCACGATACCTTCACGGTCGCACGTCTGATCAACCAGAGTATGCCAGTGCGGTACTTTATGACCAAGAAAAATCTTTTGACTTTCCAGCTGGATGACTATACAGATGAAATCAAGGACATCATGGCAAGCAAGCGTTTTCGGTATTTCCCGATCCTTGACCACCACGGCACATATGTGGGCATGATCTCCAGAAGAAATTTGCTCAGTGTCAAGAGAAGACAGGTCATTCTGGTGGATCACAATGAGACCGCTCAGGCAGTGGACAATATTGAAAGCGCAGAGATTCTGGAAATCATTGACCATCACCGTATCGGATCGCTTGAGACGATGGCTCCGGTCTATTTCCGCAACCAGCCGGTGGGATGCACGGCGACGATTATCTTCCAGATCTATCGGGAAAACCATATTGAGATTTCAAAGCAGATCGCAGGGCTTTTGTGTGCTGCAATTCTGTCTGACACGCTGATGTTCCGTTCTCCGACATGCACGGAGAAGGATCGAGAGGCTGTTGAGGCTCTTGCGGCAATCGCAGAGATTGATTACGAGAAGTTTGCAGCAGAGATGTTTGCAGCCGGAAGCAATCTCAAAAACAAATCTCCAGAGGAAATCTTTTACCAGGATTTCAAGAAATTTGAGTGTGATAACCGCACGTTTGGAGTGGGACAGATCAATTCGATGGATAGGCAGGAATTGACACAGATCAAAGAAAAATTGATCCCTTACATTGAAAAAACATATGAGCATCAACATCTGGAGATGCTGTTTTTTATGCTGACAGATATCGTGGGAAAATCGACGGAGCTGATCTTTTATGGAAAGGGAGCAGAAAATTTGATTGAGGAGGCATTTCACATTCAGTGTGGGGAGCAGTCCGCTTTTCTGGACGGAATTGTATCGAGAAAGAAGCAGTTGATTCCTGCATTCATGGCGGCAATCCAAAATTAAAATTGAGAAAGAGATGGGATAAGTATGGAAGAAAGAGAGATGTGGAGACCTGGAAATATGCTGTATCCTTTACCGGCGGTGATGGTAAGCTGTAAACGCCCGGACGAGAAGCCGAATATTATCACAGTAGCGTGGGCGGGAACGATCTGCAGTTCCCCGGCGATGGTGTCCATCTCAGTGCGTCCGGGGAGATATTCTTATGATATTATCAGGGAGACAGGGGAGTTTGTGATCAATCTGACAACAGAAAAATTGACCTACGCCACTGATTACTGTGGGGTGCGTTCAGGGAGAGATGTCGATAAGTTCGCTCAGATGAAGCTGACACCATCACAGTCGAAATTTGTGAGTGCTCCGGGCATCGCAGAAAGCCCGGTCAACATTGAGTGTAAGGTAAAACAAGTGATTGAGTTGGGATCACATCATATGTTTATCGCGGAAGTTGTCGGGGTAAGCGTAGACAAAAAATATCTGAATAAAGAACAAAAATTTAATCTGAATCAGTCGGGGCTTATGGTCTATTCCCATGGAGAATACTATGGTCTGGGGAAAAAGCTGGGAACTTTTGGGTATAGTGTGAAAAAAAGGGGAAAAAAATCTGGCACAAAGAGGTCATGAGAGACTCCAAAATAAGCGCGCAGGCGACAATTTTCGGGGAATACTGATTTTGCCGATGATGTGCGCTTTACAGATCAAAAGAACTGTGATAGGATAACAGACAGACAAAACAGCGGTGACATTGGAGGAGAACATGGAGAAAAAAAACATTGTTTTGATTGGAATGCCTGGCGTTGGCAAGAGCACGATCGGTGTGGTTCTCGCCAAGGTCCTTGGGTATCATTTTGTGGATGCTGATATTGTGATTCAAGAGCAGGAGGGAAGACTTCTGCATGAGATCATCGAGCAGGAAGGCGTAGATGGTTTTATCGCAGTGGAAAACCGTGTGAACAGCCAGATCAATGTGGAAAGAGCTGTGATTTCAACAGGGGGAAGTGTAGTCTACGGCAGAGAAGCAATGGAGCATCTTTCAGAGATCGGAACAGTGATCTATCTCAAGATTGATTATGAGACGTTGGATGAACGATTGGGGAATCTACACGGGCGTGGCGTGGTTCTCAGGGAAGGTCAGGATTTGAGGGCATTGTATGAGGAGAGAACACCACTCTATGAGAAATATGCCCAGCTGACAGTGGATGAGAAAGGACTTACCGTGGAAGAAACATTACAAAAGATTCTGAAAATATACGATGATTTTGAAAAACAAAACCACAAAAATATTCCATAATAATAAAAATAAACGATAAAATTACTGAGATTTTAACAAAATGTTAAAAATTTTTTGCAAAAAATATCGGGAAATTGGCTGAAATTTTTATTGCTGTTTACAAATGATCGGATTGTGATATAATATATATTAGATGTTTTCAGAAGGGGAGCAGTTCTCCAGGCGATCTGTGATGGAAGATAGAAGCATAGAAAATCTTGAGTATAGATAGAAGTATGATGAGGTGTACTATGGAACAATACATTATAAAAGGCGGTAATCCACTAGTTGGAGAAGTCGAGATTGGCGGAGCAAAAAATGCAGCACTTGGTATTCTCGCCGCAGCAATTATGACAGATGAAACAGTGAAGATCGATAATCTGCCTGATGTGCAGGATATCAATGTTTTATTAGAGGCGATCAGCGAGATTGGGGCGAAAGTGGACCGCATCAGCAGAACAAGTGTACTGATCAATGGTTCCCAGATAGGAAGCATCAGCGTAGACTATGAGTATATCAAGAAGATTCGTGCCTCTTACTATCTGTTGGGGGCTCTTCTCGGAAAATACAAGAGAGCAGAGGTGCCGTTGCCAGGGGGATGCAATATCGGAAGTCGACCGATCGATCTGCATCTGAAAGGATTTAAGGCACTGGGAGCCAAGGTGAAAATTTCGCACGGATCGATCATCGCTCAGGCAGATCACTTAATTGGAAAACATATTTTCTTGGACACTGTGTCGGTCGGTGCCACAATCAACATTATGATGGCGGCATCCATGGCGGAAGGCTACACGATCATTGAGAACTCTGCGAGAGAGCCTCATGTCGTAGATGTGGCGAATTTCCTGAACAGCATGGGAGCAAATATCAAGGGTGCAGGGACCGATGTGATTCGTATCCGCGGGGTTGAAAAATTACATAAAACAGAATATTCGATCATTCCTGACCAGATCGAGGCGGGAACGTTTATGTTCGCTGCTGCGGCCACAAAAGGAGATGTGATGGTGAAGAACGTCATTCCAAAACATCTGGAAGCCACGACAGCAAAGCTGGTGGAGATTGGATGTGAGGTGGAAGAGTTTGACGATGCAGTCCGCGTGGTGGCGTCGAAGCGCCTGGGATGTACAAACGTCAAGACCTTGCCGTATCCAGGATACCCGACCGATATGCAGCCACAGATCGGCGTCACTTTGGCGCTCGCATCGGGGACAAGTATCGTGACAGAGAGCATCTTTGAGAATCGCTTCAAATATATGGACGAGCTGGCGAGAATGGGAGCGATCGTAAAAGTAGAGGGAAACAGTGCGATCATCACAGGGGTCGAGAAATTTACGGGAGCCCGTGTCAGTGCACCTGATTTGAGGGCTGGAGCCGCACTTGTGATCGCAGGGCTCGCTGCGGAAGGCTACACGATTGTGGACGATATTGTGTATATTCAGCGTGGATATGAAAACTTCGAAGGAAAACTCAGATCCCTTGGAGCAGAGATTGAAAGAGTTTCTAGTGAGAAGGAGATTCAGAAGTTTAAACTGAGAGTTGGATGAGAGAAAAATAACCAGGTGCTGTCGCATTGAGCAAAAGAGAAAGCTTGTTTAATGCGCCGGCGCCTTTTTTCTTTCAGACAGAAAAA
Organism: Robinsoniella sp.; assembly: GCA_022788205.1. Classification (GTDB taxonomy): domain Bacteria; phylum Bacillota; class Clostridia; order Lachnospirales; family Lachnospiraceae; genus JAGZHZ01. The sequence goes on from JALEVQ010000072.1 coordinate 4,721, forward strand.
TAGTAAAGGAGGAAAAAGCGTGAAAGAGATGAAAAAACGAACCGAAAAGTGGAAAGCAGTATTTCTGATGATATGCTGTCTGTTTCTGTCACTGACAGTCGGGATGGAAAAGAGTGAAGCAGCGCAGATATTGCCGGCACCGAAAGTTTCTCTGCTAGTGAGCAGCACCAGAGGAATCCGCGTGATGTGGAATAAAATAGAAGGTGCGGACGGTTATATCGTGTACACGAAGCTCTATAACAGCCCCGAAGATGAAGGGCGATGGGTGCTGCTCAAAGAGATTCATGACGGAAACGTGGAACATTATTCGAACATTTATTTAAATCCCGGAACACGGTATGAATATGTTGTGCGTGCCTATAAGAAGGTAAACAACCAGATCGTTGAGGGAGAAAAATCAGATGTGGCGATTGCTATTACAGCGCTGAGTACGCCTCCGATGCGCAGTGCGACGCCTCTTGCCTACAATCAAGTGAAAGTGACCTGGGGGGCAGTGACGAATGCGATGAATTATCGCATCTACAGGAGAACAGGAAACACGATTTTCCGCGAAATTGCGCGTGTCTCCGGGAATGTCACGACTTACACGGATAAGACGGCGCAGCCGGGGATCACGTATTATTACACCGTAAAAGCAACGTGTACATGGCAGGGACAGACCGTGCTGAGCTCCTGTCACATCAAAGGGCTTCCGGCAAAGACAACGTTGTCCGGGACGACGATCCAGACGATCGCCAGCACGGATTCACGCCATGTGCAGCTGACCTGGACAAAAGTTGCAGGAGCCCAGGGCTATGTGATTCAGAGAAGCAATACGCTTTCAGGAACCTACACAAAGGTGAAGACGATCCAGAATGTATCGACCGTTCAATGGACGGATACAGTTCCGAGCAACGGGACATATTATTACCGCATCCGTGCCTTTAAACAGCAGGGCAGTCAGTTTGTTTACGGCGCATTTTCTCCTGTAAAGTCGATTCAGATGAAAGTGCTGGAAGTGACGGATACATTTAAGGCGTACAGCAGCTATGCGAATTCGAAATCTCTGATCGATTCTTTTGCAGGCAAGATCGGAGGTATGAGCACGTATTATAACCAAAATGGATATGACTACGTCAGAGGCGGAAACGGAATGATTTTTGCGGTGGCGCGCAGCGCAAATATAGCAAACGGCGTCTATCATATTTCGATCTATAATGCAGGATACCAGAATCTGTCGGTATGCGGCGTGTGTCTCAATGACACGATTCAAAGTGCGACGACCAAAATTCAGCAGTCTGGATACACTTATATGGGCAAGACGAACGCATCCACCTATGCATTCCGCAGCAGCGACCGCCACAGAGCGATTTTCTTAAAAGAGTCAAGCGGAAAAGTAAAGAGTTGGGAGTATGATATTGTGAGCAGCCAGATTTTGCTCGGACAGCTGAGTGGTGCACTGGCGCAAGAGAATCTCGCCTGAGATATGAAAAAAATATAAAAATTATGAAAAGATACGAAAAGGCATATATTTTTCTTGACGAACACGGCAAAAAGCGTTATGTTATAAAAGCAAACCAGTAAACAACAGAACATTTTTAGTAGCCTTTATTCAGAGTGATGGAGATACATAGGATCGATGAAGTCACGGCAACCCCTGAGAAGGAAGGTGCCAACCTGAGCGAGTCAATCGAACAATAAGGGATTTTGTTTATCGTAGATGAGAAAGTCCGCTTATGGCGGACTTTTTTGGCGCATAAAGTGATGGAAAAAGGTTCAAAAATGAGCAAAGAAGATACGTCAGAAATAAAAAGGAGAATGTGAATGGAAAGATTATTATTTACCTCAGAATCAGTAACCGAAGGACATCCAGATAAAGTGTGTGATGCTGTGTCAGATGCGATTTTGGATGCGCTGTTAGAGCAGGATCCGATGAGCCGTGTGGCATGTGAGACTTGTACAACGACAGGACTTGTGATGGTGATGGGAGAGATCACGAGCAAGGCAAGTGTCGATTATCAGAAAATCGTGCGCGATACAATCCGCGAGATTGGTTACACAAGAGGAAAATATGGTTTTGATGCAGATACATGTGGAGTGTTGCTGGCAATCGACAAACAGTCTGAGGACATTGCTCTGGGTGTCGACAAAGCGCTGGAAGCAAAAGAAAATCACATGACAGATGACGAGATCGAAGCCATCGGAGCAGGCGATCAGGGAATGATGTTTGGATATGCTACAAATGAGACGGAAGAATATATGCCGTACCCGATTGCATTGGCACATAAACTGGCGCGTCAGCTTGCCAAAGTCAGAAAGGACGGCACACTGCCTTACTTGAGACCAGACGGAAAGACACAGGTCACAGTGGAGTATGATGAGACTGGAAAACCAGCACGTCTCGATGCGGTAGTCCTCTCGACACAGCACAATCCGGAAGTGACACAGGAACAGATTCATGCGGACATCAAGAAATATGTGTTCGATGAGATCATTCCACAGAATATGATCGATGAAAACACGAAATTCTTTATCAATCCGACAGGACGTTTTGTGATCGGTGGTCCTCACGGTGACAGTGGACTGACAGGAAGAAAAATCATCGTGGATACTTATGGCGGATATGCACGTCACGGCGGCGGCGCTTTCTCTGGAAAGGACTGTACAAAGGTAGACCGCTCTGCGGCTTATGCAGCTCGTTATGTGTCAAAGAATCTTGTAGCAGCAGGACTTGCCGACAAGTGTGAGATTCAGTTGTCTTATGCGATCGGCGTGGCACAGCCGACCTCCGTCTCTGTGGACAGTTTCGGAACGGGAAAAGTTTCAGATGTAGAGCTGACAAAGATTGTGAGAGAACATTTCGATCTGCGCCCGGCAGGAATCATCAAGATGCTGGATCTGCGCCGACCGATCTACAAGCAAACATCCTCTTACGGACATTTTGGGCGCAATGACTTGGATCTTCCGTGGGAGAAGCTGGACAAGGTGGACGAATTGAAAGCATATTTAAAATAAATCTGGTGTCAGGAGAGCGGCGATAAAGAATTCATAAAATAGATCGTGCCGCTGCAAACACTGCAAAAAGCGAGAATAATGAGATGAACATATAGGTTTGGGTATTTCTTCCCCGAAACAAGAACATGTTTTGGGGAGAAGTATTCAAACCTATAACTGATTTTGATATAAAAATCCGGCGCCGTACAGGTGACGTTTGCTGAATAGTTCACAGAAAGTTTAGAATTGAATTGAATTGTTTAGATGAAAAGAAAAAGTGAATATGATATAATTTATCCTGAATTATTCACGGAACAGTATCTGAACTGATAACTGTACCATGAATCTGAAAATAGATACTTGTAGCCATAACACCACTCAATTAACCCGTCAAAAGGGTATAAAATCCCTGTGGCAGGGTTCAGAGCAGTTGTTAAG
>JALEVQ010000102.1 GCA_022788205.1 Robinsoniella sp.
ACTCATCATGATAGAGATATAAACGCTGCTATCAATATTCTAAATGAAGGATTGAGAATATTAGAAGTAGCATAGAAACTATGGATAAGAACCGTAGGAACTACTGGGATAGCTTGGTAAATATCTTTTCAGTAGAAAGGAGTTTACAAGAATCTCGTGGCTTTAGCCATGAGAGGTTCAAAAGATCTGTGAAAAAGGACATTCCTTGCTGTGACGGAGAAAAATGTAAAAAAATACCTGTTATTGGGAAAAATTAAAGAAAAATTTAGATAAATCACTGAATATAAAAGTTTTTGTAAAAATCATTATGTGCATAGTGATATATTTTGATTGCCTTTTTATGAAAAAATATGGTAGAATTGCTGTATCAATAAAACGTAGAGGAGGTAACAAGATGAAAAAACGTAACATGTTCAAAAAAGGTATCGCAGGCGTTACTGTGCTGTCTATGTGTGTAGGTTCTATGGGCATGATGGTGAGTGCACAGGAGGCAAGTGGAGAAGGACTCGGTGTGGTGGAAACTGCATATGGTTCTGCACAAGGTGTTCCAGGTGAGGCATATGACGGAATCACTCTGTTCAAAGGCGTTCCTTACGCAGCACCTCCAGTGGGAGATCTCAGATGGAAAGCACCGGAAGATCCGGAAGCGTGGGAGGGCGTGAAAGTATTTGACACCTACGCAGACGGTGCATGCCAGTGGGAAAACGACATGGGAGCAGAGCCGTGGAAGACCGATTTCTATTATGAAGAATTGCCGAGCTTCAGCGAGGACTGCCTCTATCTGAATATTGCTACTCCTTCTGTGACAGGTGACGAGAAGATGCCAGTTTATGTATGGTTCCATGGCGGCGGATTGAATCATGGATATTCATACGAAGTGGAATGTGATCCGGAAGCACTTGCTGCAAAAGGTGTCGTGGTAGTCGAAGTTGGAACGAGACTTGGTGTATTTGGTTACATGGCTTTGCCGCAGCTCGATGAGGAGAGCGGATACAATGCCAGCGGAAACTATGGACTGATGGACAGTATCAAGGCTGTTGAGTGGGTAAAAGAGAACATCGAGGCATTTGGCGGAGATTCTGAAAACATCACCATCGGTGGTCAGTCAGGCGGAACTTCCAAGACAGCTGCTTTCTTCGCAAGTGAAGAAGGAGCAGATCTGGTTGACAACGTGATCTGGGAAACCGGATTGAAATATGACACATCATACACTTCTCTGGAAGCATTAGAAGAGAAGAGTATCGCATGGCTACAGGCATGTGGACTGACAGGCGAGGAAAGCCTTGAAGAACTCAGAGCAATGGATGCTTCTGTATTCATGGGCAAAGAAGAAGACTACGGCAAAGCTCCTCAGGCAATGGTTTGCGACGGAAAATATATCCAGTACCAAAACTTGAAAGAAGCATATGAGGCAGGAAGATTTGAAGGCGTCAACATCTTAGTTGGAGCAAACCTTGGTGAGAGCACACAGGATGGCATCAATGGAACAGAGATCAAAAATGCAGAAGATTTCTATGCATACTTCAAAGAGCTGCTCGGCGATCTGTATACAAAGTATGATTTTGAAAATCTGGTACAGGTTACAGATGAAGATGCATTCGCAACAGCACGTACACTGAATTCTTTAGGATTCTCCACAAAATATGGTACGAATACAACTGCTGTGGAACTGTTTGGACAGCTCTACGATGAACTGACAGAAGAAGGAAATGTATATGTATACCTGTTCTCACACAAGACACCTGGTCGCAACGAAGACTATTACTGGGCATGGCATTCAAGCGAGCTGTGGTATGCATTCGGTTCTCTGAGAGATATTCCAGAACAGCGCGACTGGCAGGAATGGGATTATGAATTAGCTGATATCGTTACATCTTACTGGAGCAACTTCATGAAGAACGGCGATCCAAACGGCGAAGGACTGCCTGAGTGGCTGCCGTCGAATTCCGAGCAGATCGCATACATGGATCTGGCTGAAAAAGATACTCTCGGATGTGTGACAGAGATCGACCAGCTCAAAGAGCTGATGATTGAATTTAGCCATGAGAGATTTGGATGGTAATAGAATGCGATAGGGCAAAGCTAGATAAATAACAACGAAGTGTAATAAAATATAAGAAAAATATAACAGAATATTAAATTGATATTTACCCCTTATGTGCCGTTATTTAGGATTTTAATGAATCTTAAGCAGCATGTGAGGGGTAAAAAAAATCACAAAATTTTCACAAAAAAGTCAAGGTACCATCACATTTTTGCCTTGCGTTTATGATAAAATAAAAAAACAAGAAAAAAAGTGAGGTTCAATATGGTAAAGTATGGAAACAAAATAATCGCATGTATGGCAATGTGCGCGCTGATCAGTGGATGTGCAGGACAGAGTGTTTATGCGGAGGAGAGCAGTCAGGAGACGGTCAACAGTGAGGAGACAGTGCATGAGGCATCCCAGAATATATTAAGGGCTATCACAATCACAGAGGTGTTTGGCGATGGAGAAAAACCTTCCGCTCTGGCACTGGAATATCCGTCGGAGATCGACATGACTTCCCTGTCAGTGGAAGATTTTGAGGTGGAAGGTCAAACGATCACCGATGTGTATACGAACACGGAGGCAGCTCTCACAGACAGCAGTGTCCCGGGAAATTTTGTGATTTTGAAATTTGCATATGAAAACAGTGAAAGCAAAGATTCCATGGGCGGCGGCATGGGAGGCATGAGCGGCGGTCAGAATGGCGGCAGATCCCCAGAATCCATGGGCGAAAATCCAGATCGAAACATGGACGGCGGGGCAAAAAATCTAGGGAAAGCTACCGCGGTGATGCGATGCAGTTCGGCAGAGGCGGAGAGATTGATGGAGGAATGCTGCGCGCAGATGCCGGCATGGATGGCGGTCAGGGCAACAATGCCGGACAAAATGCGGGAGGAAATTCGAAAGTATCTGTGCTCCAGAAAGGTGAGATCAGCGCAACAGACGGCACAGTGTATCCTGCAAGCGACACAGCAGTAGAGAGCAGTGAGCAGATTCAGCTTGTGGTACAAGATTTTCAGCTGCTGGAATACACAGATCCGGAGACCGGGGCTACCATACCGTACAGTCTGTACCTGCCAGAAAATTACGATGAATCGAAAGAATATCCGCTTTTATTCTTTGTAGCTGACGCCGGCGCAAACAGTGATGATCCTACGGGAAATCTGACGCAGGGAAATGGAGCCACCGTCTGGGCGACACCGGAGGAGCAGGCAAAACACGAATGTATCGTGCTGAGTCCGCAGTACACGAATACACTGATTAATTCGATCGGTGCTCTGACAACGGATGAAAATGTGTGGAGTGATGGACTGACACTGGTTTCAAATTTACTGCACTATGTGATTGAGGAGTACAGTGTCGATGAAAATCGGATCTACGGAACAGGGCAGTCTCAAGGATGTATGACAAACATCGCTCTGAGTGACAAGTATCCAGATCTGTTTGCGGCGCAGCTTCTGGTGGCAGGTCAGTGGAATGTGGAAGAGATGGCAGTGATGAAAGACAAAAATTTATGGATCGTTGTATGTGAAGGAGACTCAAAGGCATATCCGGGAATGAACGAAGCGACAGCAAGCTGGGAGGCTTTAGGTTCTAAGGTCGCAAGAAGCGAAATGTGGGACAGCACCTCCACGCCGGAACAGTTTGATGAACTGGTGGCACAGACGGAAAGTCAGGGATGCAAGATTAACTACACGGTATTCGAAGGTGGAAGTCACACCTACACATGGTCCGTGGCTTACAATATCGAAGGGCTGCGTGACTGGGTATTTGCCCAGACAAAAGAATAATGAGAGAAGAACCTTTTTCTTAAAAAAAGCATACGCTAAAGAAAAAGGTTCTTTTATGGTATATGAAAATTATGTCCCGGTATTGGGAAGAATTTTGAGTATCTCAAAGGGAGTGGACTGCTGCAGCCAGATGATGTCGCTTCAGACAGGAAACGGCATTGTGAACTTCATGGTGGATTCCGAGACGCAGGTGATCGACAGCAGGCAGCTGCGCGCGGGGATGCAGGTGGCAGCGTTTTATGACAGCAGTCTGCCAGTACCAATGATCTTTCCACCGCAGTATCGCGCGAAGATGATTGCAGTGCTTGCCAGAAACGAGCAGGTGATGCTGAATCAGTTTGACAGCAATCTGACAGCCACAGATCAGTCCTTGCAGCTGAATGTCGGTCCGAATACAGTCGTCAAGACTGTAAATGGGCAGAACTTCTCCTGTAATCTTGCCAATCGGACACTGCTGGTGTATTATACAATGACAACGAGAAGTATTCCGCCGCAGACGACACCGAGAAAGATTGTAGTGTTGTGTTGAGATAAGTTGAGAGAACAGCAGATGCTGCAAACACAAGGCTGAACAGAACGGATGGTATATATTTGGACACTTCTCCACAAAAATAACGGGATATTTTTGTGGAGAAGTGATAGAAGGAAAAATATCTGAAAACAGCAAAAAATAAAAGATTATAGCAAAATGTTCACAGTATTTTCTATACAAATAAAAAGGATAAACTCAAAAAAGAATAGACAATTCAGAGAAAATGATTTATACTATACTATAATTTAACAAAATTTGTTGGTTTTGAACCAGCCTTTACAAGTTCCGCAAGGATTAATAGAGAAACCGGTGAAAGTCCGGTACGATCCCGTCACTGTAAGAGGGAGTTCTGATCACACTGTGTCACTGGGCAATGTCCAAGAGCAGCCTGGGAAGACGTGTCAGAACAGAGAACTCAAGTCAGGAGAACTGCTTGTAAATGATTTGACATGATTCTTACGGTAGATAGGAAGCATTTTATTTGTTGTACATTTTTTTGCCTATATCCATCGGGATATAGGCATTTTTTGTATCATTCTGTGGTATTCTGCCTGAGAATTTTGGAAAAATCGTTTGGTGATTGCTGTGAAAACAGTTTTTGCAAAAAAACAAAGATCAGGAGGAAAGAAAATGAGAAAAAAACTTATCACTTTACTGGTGACAATGGCGTTGGGATGTAGTATGGCAACAGTATGCAGCGCCGAAGAAGGTCAGACCATCGTACTGACGGACAATGCGGGCAGGGAGGTGGAACTGCCGTATCCCGTGGAGAGTTGTGTGGTGGCACTGCGCTACAACAATGAACTGATCCGTGCGTGTGGAGCGATTGACAAAGTGATCTCGGTTGACATGAATACTGCTCAGGACAGGGAATACTGGGGAATGTTTGATCCTGACAATGTGATCGGCAAGAGTCAGAGAGAATTGGACTATGAAAAGATCGTCGAGTTAGATCCGCAGGTCGTGATTCTTCCGGCAAATGGAGCTTACGAGGAAGCTGCCGAAAAGCTGGAGCTGTTTGGAATTGATGTCTTCGTAATATCGGGATATGACACGGCGGATTTTGAAAATCAGGTGAACAATATCGGCAAGATGTTTGCGGTGGAGGACAGCGCGCAGGAGTTCCTGAATTATTTTGAAGAGAAATTGGATTATATCGACACACAGCTGGAAGGTGTTGAGAAGAAGACCGTGTATGTAGAAGGCACTTCTGCGTATTCTGCTATTTTGCCGGGAGATCCTATGTACAATATGGTGGAATATGCACATGCAGATAATATTTTCTCTTTAAACAGCGAAAATATCAATGCCAAGGAAGTGGATCCGGAGGAAGTGATTATCCGAAATCCGGATGTGATAATCAAACTGGTGACACCAGCGCAAGCTTTAGCTGGAACGGGGTTGTATGAGCCGCCGACATTGGAAGAGTTCAAGAGCGCTTATCAGGATATCATAACACGCGCGGGATGGGATGAGATCACGGCAGTGCAGAATGACGATATCTATTTTATGACCCAGTTCAGCCACGGCGGAGCTGGAAAATTAGTGGGAACCTGCTATATTGCAAAGATGCTCTATCCTGATTTGCTGCCAGACTTAGATCCGGAAGAAGTATTCCGCGCATGGATGGAAGATTTCCAGGGATTCAAAAATGTGGAGGGACATTTCTTCAGCGCATCGGATCTGAAATAATTATGGAGAACAAGAAGAAAGAAGAGATACAGTCTCAGTATCGAAAAAAGAAAAGACAGAAATATCTTGTGATTTTGGGAAGTGTTCTGCTTTTGCTGTTTCTTTCCATATTTTTCACAACGCTGGGAGCGGCAGATACCAGTATTGGTGATATTCTCAAGGCGATTGTGCATGGAATCACGCTGGGGTCTGGAAATGTCAGTCAAAAAGATAAAATTATTTTGCTGCTCAGACTTCCGAGAGTGGCGATGGCGGTCTGCGGCGGCTTTGGTCTGGCGATTGCTGGGACAGCGATGCAGGCAGTGACGAGAAACCCTTTAGTCAGCCCGTTTACGATCGGAGTCTCCAATGCGGCAGCATTTGGCGCGTCACTGACGATTGTGTTTGGAATAGGTTTATTTAGCAGCACACAGTTTGGAATTGTGCTGAATGCATTTTTGTGGGCGATCGGCTGTATGATGCTGGTCTACCTCATATCTTCCAAAGTAGGTCTGAATCCTTCTTCCATCGTGCTGACCGGAATCGCACTTAATTATTTCTTCAGCGCTTGTACTTCCACGATTGAATTTTTTGCAAGCGAACATAAGCTTGCTGCTGTCGTGCAGTGGGCTTTCGGAAGTGTCAATGGAAGTGAGTGGAAAGAAGTATGGACGGTGTTTTTTGTGGTGACCATATGTGCTGTGCAACTTTTTCTGTATACGCCTTCGATGAACATTATCTCGACCGGCGATGACGAGGTGGCGCAATCTCTTGGAATCCAGCCAGAGCGCGTCAGAATACGGGTATGTATTCTTGCTGTCCTCGCAACAGCTTCGGTGATCAGTTTTACGGGCGTCATCGGATTTGTGGGATTGGCAGGTCCTCATATTGCGCGCATGATCATTGGAAGTGATCATCGATATTTGTTTCTGTTTTCAGGCGTGATCGGTTCTCTGCTGATACTGATTGCAGATACGATCGGGCGATTGATTCTGGCGCCAGTTATCGTGCCGGTAGGAATTGTCATTTCGTTTTTGGGAGTGCCTATTTTTATCAACCTGATACTTTCGCAGAAAAGGGGGCGGATCTAAATGGGATTTGAGGTGGAAAATCTCTCTTTTCGCTACGGCAGTCATCTGATCTTAGATCGGATTTCTTTTCAGCTGGAAAAGGGTAAGATTCTTGCATTGCTTGGACCGAATGGGACAGGAAAGACAACACTGCTAAAGGCTCTGAGTGGTATCCTGCGCCCTTTTGAAGGGACGAGCAAGATGGACGGCGCAGAACTTTTGAAGATGGATTTGAAGAAAAAAGCCCGCATTGTCGCCTATGTTCCGCAAAATACGAACAGTACGTTTCCGGTGCGTGTGGTAGATGCAGTGATGATGGGGAGAAAACCATTCCAGCGCTTTGCGCCGACGAAGGAAGACGAAACGGTAGCTTTTGAGATTATGGAAAAACTGGAGTTGTCAGAGTATGCTTTTCAGGATATCAATGAGCTGAGCGGAGGGGAGAGGCAGCGCGTGTTTATCGCCAGAGCACTTTGTCAGCAGCCGTCACTGCTTCTTCTGGATGAACCTACCAGCAGCATGGACCTAAAAAACCAGCTGCGCACGATGAGTATGGTTCAGAATCTGACAAAAGAACAAAATCTCACAGTGATTGTGTCGATCCATGATATCAATCTTGCCGCTATGTATTGTGACCAGTTTTTGATGCTCCATCAAAAGAAAATCTGTGCGCTGGGGACAGCACAGGAGGTTCTCACACAGCAGAAAATATATGAAGTTTATGGAGTGGATACCAAGATAGAATCTATCGATGGATATCGCCATATGATTCTGAGAAAGCCTATATCGTAAAAAAGAAAAAATGGACCTAAGAAAAGAGTTGCTGCAAAAATGACTTGGCGGCAACTCTTTTTATACTAAGATCCACGATTCAAGAAAACTCGCCTTCGGCTCAAACAATTCGCTCGTTGGCGCAAGATAGCGTACACCTAGACATGATACTGTCATTGATAAAAGCAGAGGACTGCTTTATAATTGAGAAAAACGGAAGGAGAAGTGGCTGATGAACAAAAAACCAGTAGAATCTAATTATGAGATTACCAAAAAGAGGGTGCAGAAAAAGTTTGTCGAATATGATCAGGAGAACATGATCCGAAAGTTTGATCTGGAATATGATGACGATTATCTGTACATTTTTTTCATCAAGAGAAAATACCGCGTTGACAGAAAGAATGGAAAAGTAGAGTGGTCTGAGGATGGATTTGTATATAGGACGGAGGCAGGTTATGACGAGGCGATGTCGATCTATGATGTGCTGTGCTGCTCGAAGGAAAATTGTTGCCTTTCAGGCGAGTTTGCTCCGATTGACAGTGTGAAAAGGACGTTTGTGTCTGCTGATTCGGGAGGAGGATTTTTCGGGAAATCCGCGCGGATGTTTGATCAGAAAAAAGAGAAATTTGAGAAGGCGTGTGAGCACTTAGGCGGTATCAGAGAGGGAATCGGAGATCTGTCTTTTCGGCTGGACACGTTTGAGTTTCTGCCGGTGATCGTTGAATTTTGGGAGTCGGATGAGGAGTTTGAGGCGAAATTACAGATCTTGTGGGATAAAAATACGATGGATTATATCGACTATGAGACCTCTTTTTTTGTCGCTTCTCATCTGCTGAGGAGAATATCGGAATTGATGGAAGAGATGTGAGCGATCTGAGTGATCCTGCCCCACAAAAAAAGAAAAGAAAGGCTTTTGTGGAGCGGGATCCGGGAGTCAGATATGCTGTCAAAGAAGAGGAAAAGGTTACAGGGTCAAGCGATTTGTCGGAGGCTGGCAGCTGTGACCTTTGCATACATAGTAGGTTGTCTGTCCGTTGAGAAGACGATATTCTTCCGTGGGACTGTCCAGGACGATGACGTTTGCAGCGAAGGGAAGCGTGGAGCGCAGCATCTGGCGCGAGTCATTTTTAGACAGCACAACGGTAAGTTTCTCTGGCGGGTCGAGAAAAAGTGAGAGTGATAAGAGGAAAAAGCTGTATCCGGAGGGATAGGAGCATGCGTTTTGATATAAGAACGCGAGCTGTCTTTGGGCCACTTTTTCGATCTCACTGTTTTCGATGAGCTGTGAAAGTCTGACGAGGTTGCAGCACATCACAGAATTGCCGCTTGGCATGGCACCGTCGTAGGTTTCTTTTGGATTGAAAATAAGCGATTCATTGTTCTTGCCATAGAAAGAAAATCCACCATGCTCGGAATCATAAAATTGAGAGAGGGTCAGCCTGCACAGAGCGAGTGCTTTGTCGAGAAACGTTCTGTCATACGTCGCGTCATAGAGGGCGAGCAGTGCCATGCAGGAAAAGGCATAGTCATCCAGAAAGCCTTTCCCGAAGCGCGCATCTTTGCGGCAGCCTACGTACAAAATCTGCCCGTCGAAGAGCGTGTCGTCGATAAATTTCTGTGCTTTTTTGGCGGCAGTGAGATAGCACTCTTTTGCGGTAACTTTGGACAGGAAGGCGAGCGCTGTGATCATCAGGGCATTCCAGGAAGTCAGGATTTTGTCATCTAAGTGGAGATGGGCGCGTGTCTGGCGATAGCGATATAATTGCTGACATGCGGCGTCCAGATCAAAATTCTCCTTTGAGGCGAGAAGGTTGGGGATATTTTTACCCTCAAAATTTCCGGACGGCGTGATTCCGTAATGACGGATGAAGGTTTCTCCGGCGTCGTCTCCCAGCACGCGCAGAACTTCTTCATATCCCAGAAGATAATACTTTCCTTCCTCGCCTTCACTGTCGGCATCCTGTGCTGAGTAAAAAGCTCCTTTGGGATCTGTCATCTCGCGCAGAATATAAGCAGCCGTCTTTTCTGCGATTTCCTGATAGAGAGAGTCCCCAGTTATGCCAAAGGCGCAGGCATATGCGAGAATCAGAAGCGCATTGTCATATAGCATTTTCTCAAAATGCGGTGCGAGAAAATATGGATCGGTTGAGTAGCGGGAAAATCCAAAGCCGATATGGTCAAAGATTCCGCCGCGGTACATCTGCAGGAGCGTTTTTTCTGCCATTTCAAGAGGTTTTTGATCCTTAGTGAGAGCATACTGGCGCATCAGAAAGAGGAGATTGTGAGGGCAAGGAAACTTTGGGGCACTCCCAAAACCTCCATGTTGCGGATCAAAACTGTGGCTGTAGTCGAGAAGAGCCCGATGAATCAGGGAATCGGCATTCTCTGGGGAAAAGTGCTCCTGGGAGGAAAGAGACGGGCGATTGTCTGTCTCTTTCAGACTTTTTACGATATGTTCCGCGGAGCGGATGAGTTCGCTGCGGTTTTCCTGCCATTCCTTTGCGATGGCGAAAAGCAGATCCTGAAATCCGATCACTCCACGGCGGCTGTTTTTTGGAAAATAAGTTCCTGCGAAGAATGGCTTCTGATCGGGAGTCATAAAAATACTGCACGGCCATCCGCCACTTCCAGTGAAAGCTTGGCAGACTGCCATGTAGATCGCATCGATATCCGGGCGCTCCTCTTTGTCCACTTTTATGGATACAAAATGTGTGTTCAAGATCTGGGCAGTCTGTGGATCCTCAAAACTTTCATGTGCCATGACATGGCACCAGTGGCAGGTGCTGTATCCGATACTCAGAAAAATGGGTTTATCTTCTGATTTTGCTTTTTGAAATGCTTCCTCAGACCATGGGAACCAGTCCACTGGATTTTCGGCATGCTGAAGCAGGTAAGGGCTTGCCTGATCTTTTAAGTGATTTGTCATGACGCATCAACGCCTCCTGTCTGTTCTGTATGTAATATAAGCTTTTTCATTTTTTCGCACAATATACAGAGAAAAGAAAAATTTTCACTTTTGGGCATTGCTCAACTGCTTTTCGGGAAATGTTGTGATCAAAAGGTGCGTCAGGAGAGGCTGATCTCATCGATTTTTTTCAGTTCTTCCTCAGAAAAAGTGGTGTTCTGGATCGCTTTGATGTTGTCCAGAATCTGTTCTGGTTTGGAGGCACCGATCAGGACGCTGGTCACGATACCGTCTTTCAGAACCCATGCCAGTGCCATCTCAGCGAGTGTCTGACCGCGTTCTTCGGCGAGAGCATTCAGCGTACGGATCTGGTCGAGCTTGTGCGGAGTCAGGATGGATTCTTTGAGAAAGCGACCATCTGTCCGGATGCGGCTGTCCTGCGGGATTCCATTTAAGTAGCGTGTGGTGAGCGTTCCCTGTGCGAGCGGGCTGAAAGCGATAATGCCTTTGTTCAGTTTGGCAGCGGAGTCTTTTAAACCGTTGTTTTCGATCGTGCGGTCAAAGATGGAGTAGCGGTTCTGGTTGATGACGAATGGACAGTGCAGATCACTCAAAATTTTGACCGCTTTCTCCATAGTTGGACCATCATAGTTGGAGATGCCGGCGTACAGTGCTTTCCCACTTTTGACAGCCTGATCAAGGGCGCCCATTGTCTCCTCGAGCGGTGTCTCCGGATCCATGCGGTGATGGTAGAAAATATCCACATAGTCGAGTCCGAGGCGGGAAAGGCTCTGGTCTAAGCTTGCCAGAAGATATTTGCGGCTTCCCCAGTTCCCGTAGGGACCTTTCCACATATCATATCCGGCTTTCGTGCTGATGATCAGCTCGTCGCGGTATGGTCTAAAATGTTCTTTTAAAATTCTGCCAAGATTTTTCTCGGCGCTGCCAGGCTTTGGACCATAGTTGTTGGCGAGATCAAAATGGGTGATTCCATTGTCGAATGCGGTAAAACATAATTGTTCCATGTTTTCAAACGAAGCAGTGTCACCGAAATTGTGCCAGAATCCAAAGGAGACAGCCGGAAGCTTCAGACCGCTGTTGCCGCAGCGGTGATACTGCATGGTTTCATATCGTTGTTCTGATGCCAAATACATAAAAAAACCTCCTGAAAGTTAGAATCCTATGCCGTACATAAATAATGTAAGCAAAGGGTGATTGAATTTCTAAAGAAATTATATCACTCAGCCAAAAACAGTCAAGAAATATGGCAGATGGAGCAAAGAATTTAAAAACGTGCGAAGAATAGACTTGACTTTACGGTGGTCAATATGATAGAATGGACGAGCGAATGGAAGTAGGTTTTTTTTTTATGCCTAAAAAAACAGTAATCGCGAACTGGTAGAAAACACAAGGAAGGCGAGGTGGAAGTTGTGCGCGTTAGAATCACATTGGCATGTACAGAATGTAAACAGCGTAACTACAACATGACGAAGGATAAGAAGACTCATCCGGACAGAATGGAAACTAAGAAATATTGTAAGTTCTGTAGAACTCACACAGTACACAAAGAGACCAAATAATTTGGCTCTGCTATCAAGGAAGTGAATCAAATGGCAGAAAATACTGGAAAAGCAGCCGAGAAAACTCAGCAGAAAAAGATGAAGAAATGGGTTGACGGACTGAAATCAGAGTTTAACAAAATCATTTGGCCAGACACGAAAACACTGGGCAAACAGACGACTGCGGTTGTCATTGTTTCTGTCGTACTGGGTGTACTTATTACCATCATTGATCTGTTAGTACAATATGGTGTAGATTTCTTAGTAAAATAAGGACAAAGGTGATTTTATGTCAGAAGCAAACTGGTATGTTGTTCATACATATTCAGGGTATGAAAACAAGGTAAAGGCCAACATTGAGAAAACGATTGAGAACCGACATCTCGAGGATCAGATCCTTGAAGTGAGAGTTCCAATGCAGGATGTCGTGGAGATGAAGAACGGTGCCAAGAAACAGGTTCAGAAAAAGATGTTTCCGGGCTATGTTCTTTTGAACATGGTTATGAATGATGATACCTGGTATGTCGTGAGAAATACCAGAGGTGTAACTGGGTTTGTTGGTCCTGGATCAAAGCCAGTGCCACTTACCGAGGAGGAGATGGCTCCGCTTGGAATCAAACCTGCAGAGATACAGGTAGACTTCCAGGAAGGGGATACCGTGATCGTGACAAGCGGTGTATGGAAAGATACGGTAGGCGTTATTCAGACTATGAACCACAGTAAACAAGTTGTCACTATGAATATTGATTTGTTCGGTCGCGAGACACCAGTTGAGATAAGTTTCGCAGAACTGAAGAAAATGTAACTGATTGATATCTCCGCAAAATGAGACGGAGAAGTGGGAGGGAAATCCCCCGACATTACCACATAGGAGGTGCCTGACAATGGCAAAAAAAGTAACAGGTTATATTAAATTACAGATTCCTGCTGGAAAGGCTACACCAGCTCCACCAGTTGGTCCAGCACTTGGACAGCACGGTGTAAATATCGTACAGTTTACAAAAGAGTTTAACGCAAGAACAGCTGATAAGGGCGATCTGATCATCCCTGTAGTTATCACTGTTTACGCTGACAGAAGCTTCAGCTTCATCACAAAAACTCCTCCGGCAGCAGTTTTATTAAAGAAAGCCTGCAACCTGAAATCAGGATCAGGTGTTCCAAATAAGACAAAAGTTGCTACTATCACAAAAGACAAAGTAAGAGAAATCGCTGAGATGAAGATGCCAGACTTAAATGCAGCTTCTATCGAGACTGCTATGAGCTTGATCGCTGGAACAGCAAGAAGTATGGGTATCACAGTTGTTGACTGATTGTCACACGAGATAGAGGATAAATAAACTGAAAACGATAAAGACGTGGGAGGGAAATTCCCGCAAACACCACCAGGAGGTTATTTAATATGAAAAGAGGAAAAAGATACGTTGAAGCTGCAAAGGCTGTAAACCGTGCAACTTTATACGATACCGCAGAGGCTATGGCTTTAGTAAAGAAGACAGCTGTAGCAAAATTTGATGAGACAATCGAAGCTCATATCAGAACTGGATGTGATGGACGTCACGCTGATCAGCAGATCCGTGGTGCTGTTGTTCTGCCACACGGAACAGGTAAAAAAGTTCGCGTGCTGGTATTCGCAAAGAATGCAAAAGCTGACGAAGCTTTAGCAGCTGGAGCAGAGTACGTTGGAGCAGAAGAGCTGATTCCAAAGATCCAGAACGAAGGATGGTTAGATTTCGATGTTGTTGTTGCCACACCAGATATGATGGGTGTTGTAGGACGTCTGGGACGTGTACTTGGACCGAAGGGCTTAATGCCAAACCCAAAAGCTGGTACCGTTACGATGGATGTGACAAAGGCAGTCAAAGATATCAAAGCCGGTAAGATTGAGTACAGATTGGACAAGACAAACATTATCCATGTGCCGATTGGAAAAGCTTCTTTCACAGAAGAACAATTAACGGACAACTTCCAGACGCTGATGGCTGCTATTTTAAAGGCAAAACCAAGCACATTGAAGGGACAGTACTTAAAGAGTGTTGTTGTTGCTCCTACAATGGGACCTGGCGTGAAATTAAATACAGCTAAATTTGTTCAATAAAATAGAGCAAGATACAAAAAAAAGAGCACCAAGATGTGAGAAAATCATATCTTGGTGTTTTTTTTATGCCATTCGGCATTTCAAAAGGTTCTGTGAATGGAGATTGCTCTGCGAATACTTATTTTAATTAAAAAATAAAATATTTTATTTTATTCTAAATATAGCGTTGAAATTTCACAAAAAATAAGTATAATAAAGGCATAAAATGAGCATTTAGGAGGAAAAAATGTGGGTGCAAAAAATGTTTTTTTGAAAAATGTAAAAATAAGAGATGAGTTTTGGGAGAAGGAGATGGAGCTGATACGCACAGAAGTGATCCCGTATCAGTGGGAGGCACTTCATGATCGCGTGGAGGGAGCTGCACCGAGCTATTGTATCCATAATTTTGAAGTGGCGGCGAGACGAAACCGGAAGATCAGGGAGGAGAAGGGGGCGTACCAGCCGCCTGTCTACACGACAACGGGCTTTTGCGTATGGCCGGAAAGCCTGGAAAGAGTTGAGGAGCGGTTTTATGGCTTTGTGTTTCAGGACAGTGATCTGTATAAATGGCTGGAAGCGGTGGCGTATTCGCTGGTATGGCATCCGGATGAGAGACTGACGGCGATGGCGGATGAGGCGATTGAGCTGATCTGTGCGGCGCAGCAGGAAGATGGCTACCTCGATACCTTCTACATTATCAACGATCTGGATCAGCGGTTTACGGATTTGAGAGATCACCATGAACTGTATTGTTTCGGACATCTGGCTGAGGCGGGGGTTGCTTATTACAGAGCGACGGGGAAAGACAAGCTCCTGAAAGCTGCCTGCAGGTTTGCGGACTGTATTATGGAACATCTGGGCGCAGAGCCGGGGAAGAAACCGGGCTATCCGGGACATGAGATTGCGGAGATGGCACTGATGGAGCTGTATGAGGTGACAGGAGAGAAAAAGTATCTTGATTTGGGGGCATATTTCTTAAATGAGAGGGGAAAAAGACCCTATTATTTTGACAGAGAACATGAGGTGCCGCTTGGAGAGAAGGACGCAGAGCGGTATCACTATCATCAGTCGCATATCCCGGTGAGAGAGCAGAGGGAAGCAGTCGGTCATGCGGTGCGCGGCGTCTATCTGTACAGTGGCATGGCGGATTATGCGAGAATCAGCGGAGAAGAGGAGATGGCAGAAGCGTGCCGTGCCTTGTTTGAAAATATTTACACGCAGAAACTATACATCACAGGCGGAATTGGCGGCACACACCTAGGTGAGGCATTTTCGTTCCCGTATGATCTTCCGAATGATACTGCGTATGCGGAGACGTGTGCATCGATTGGTCTGGTGTTTTTTGCGCGCAGAATGCTTCAGCTGGAGGAAAAGAGGCAGTATGCGGATGTGATGGAGCTTGCACTGTACAACGGAGTTTTGGCGGGGATGGCACTGGACGGCAAGAGCTTTTTCTATGTCAATCCGCTGGAGGTTGTGCCGGAGGCATGTCATAAGGATGAGCGCAAATTTCATGTCAAACCCGTGCGCCAGAAATGGTTTGGGTGTGCCTGCTGTCCGCCGAATCTTGCGCGGATGATCGGATCAATCGGGAGTTATGTGTTTACAGAGACAGATGATACGTTGTTTCTCAATCTGTATATCGGGTGTGAAGCAGTAATGAGGAAAGCAGGAAGTGAAGCAACCGTGGTGGTGGAGTCAAAATTTCCGTGGAGCGGCAAGGTGAATGTGTGTGTTGAGGGGGATGGAAAGGCAAAATGGAGCGTTGCTTTTCGAATTCCACAGTGGAGTGGATGGACGCAGGAGACTGCGGTGGAGAAAGTGCGCAGACAGCTTGACAGAGAGGCTCAGATTACAGCGAGAGACGGATATGTGTATGTGAAGAAAAGTTGGGGCAAAGAGACAATCTGTCTGGACTTTCCTATGAAGGCGATGCTTGTACAGGCAAACGACCGAGTCAGAGAGACAGAAGGGCAGGTAGCAGTGAAGAGAGGACCGGTGGTATATTGCCTGGAGGAAATAGATAATGGGAAGGATTTGCACAGAATTCGGATTTTGGATCACCCGGAATTTCAGGAAACATGGGGAATGATACAGGGCAATAAGATCATAGAAATCGAGGGGAAAGGCGCTGTGCGCACGGCTTTAAGTACGCGTGAGTTGTACCAGGAATATCGGTCGAATGGATACGAGCAAAAGACGCTGCGATGGGTGCCATACTATACCTGGGCAAACCGCGGCGAAGGGGAAATGAGAGTATTTTCCAGAATTCTGGAAGAAAAGTAATATTTTAGAAAAATCTAAATATAAAAAATAAATTTGATAAAAATCACGATAAAAAAAAGTAGATTTATAAGAAATGCACAAAAATAAAGATGAAAAATTTCAGTATTTTACTAAAAACTAAAATAATCATTGAAAAATTGAATATTAGGTATTATAATGGCTTTAACAGAAACTACGTGACAGATGATGCGATAAACAGCATAGTGAAATACCATTATAAAATGAGTGAGAGGGAATAAAATGAAGAGAAAATGGATAGCAGGTTTTTTACTTGCGATGGCATGTCTGGGTGTTTACAGAGGGGATGTGACACAGGTTCAGGCAGAGCAAAATTCTTCGGCGTCGGGGGACCAGAAAGAATATCTGCAAGGTGTAAAACTTGCTGATGAAGAGGCTGTGGAGCATGCGTTCTCGGAAGTATGTGTTCATGATCCGTCTGTGATCAAGGCAGGGGATACATGGTATATTTTTGGGTCTCATCTTGCCGCAGCAAAGACGACGGACCTGATGAACTGGACGCTGATCGACTCCGATGTTCATGAGGGAAATGTGATTATACCAAACGCGAAGGAAGAAATGAAGGAAGCTTTTACATGGGCAAAGACGGACACCTTCTGGGCCCCGGATGTGATTCAGCTCGAAGATGGCAGGTTTTACATGTATTACTGTAATTGTGAGGGAAGCAGTCCCCTGTCGGCGCTGGGCGTTGCTGTGGCAGATCAGCCGGAAGGACCGTATGAAGATCTCGGAGTGATCCTAAAGTCGGGGATGGGACCGGATCAGCCGGATGAAAATGGGGATGTGTTCGACGCGACAGAAGAGCCGAATGTGGTAGATCCCTGTGTCTTTTTTGACAAAGAGGGAAATCTCTGGATGGTATATGGCTCGTACTCGGGTGGAATTTATATTTTGCCGATGGACAAGGAGACAGGGATGCCTCTGGAAGAGGGATACGGAAAGAAACTGCTCGGCGGAAACCATCTGCGCATTGAGGCACCGTACATCCTTTACAGCCCGGAGACGGATTATTACTATCTGTTCCTTTCTTTTGGCGGGCTTGCCTCTGACGGCGGATACAACATTCGTGTCTGCCGCTCGAAAAATCCAGACGGACCGTACTACGATTCGGAGGGACAGGACATGATCGAATGTCGTGGAGCAGCGGGGAGCTTTTTTGACGATTCGACGGCAGGAAAATTTGGTGTAAAGCTGATGGGAAATTTCAGCTTTCAATATGAACAGGGAGAATTTGGAAAATTCCGTGCAGGTTACGTCTCACCGGGACATAACAGCGCGTATTACGATGAGGAGACGGGACAGTATTTCCTGATTTTCCACACACGTTTTGAAGGAAAAGGAGAAGCACATCAGGTTCGGGTTCACCAGATGTATTTGAATGAAGATGGCTGGTTTGTGGTTTCCCCATACCGCTATGCAGGGGAAGTGATGGAGCCAGTCAGTGAGGAGACGATTGCGGGGCCGTACAAGATGATCAATCATTTTCACAATATCACAGCGACCATACAGCAATCAGAGGATATTGTCCTCCATGAAGACCACAGTGTGACAGGTGCCTGGAAGGGCAGCTGGGAGCTGGAAGATGGCAATAGAGGAGTTTTGACTTTAAACGGTATTGTATATAAAGGATATTTTTTGAAACAGTGGGACCAGTTTGGATATAAAAATGTGATCACCTTCACAGCAATATCGGATAAAGGGTATGCAATCTGGGGAAGTGGCTATGAGGCGCAGCCATGACTCAGATCGATCATAAACTCAAAAAAAAGGAGGGCAAAGATATGCAGAGAAGTGAAAAATTCAGAAAAACGGCATGTGCTGCAATGGTATGTGTGGCTGTATCTGGAAATGCAGTGTATGCCGAGACAGCTTTGGCGACATCTGCAAATGTCACGGCGAACAATTATATCACAGATGAAAATTTCAGCAATGATATGATTGAAAAGAATTATACGATTGTCAGCCAAGCCTCTGAAACACCTCTCTATGAGGGAGAGCAGGTGGAACAAAAAATCAGTGAGATTTTTGTTCCGGTCAATGGGACGCAGACTGCGGAAGACAATTATGGATATGAGTCGCCTGTGTACCAGCTGACAGTAGGAGAAAGTGGAATACTCCGCATTGAGGCACCGGAAACCGCGCGCTATTTTATCAGCATCGATTATCTCGACAGCGGAAACAATGTATTGCCGTTAGAGTTTTCCATGAAAGTGAACGGAGACTATCAATTTTATGAGCTCCGTGACTTGACGTTTGAGGCAGAGTGGAAGGATCCGGAGGAACCGTCTTACGACCGTTACAACAACCAGATTGTCCCTGTCCCAGACAAACTGAAACAGTGGCAGAACAAATATGTGATGGACACCAGTTACCGCAGAAGTACGCCTCTGGCTGTGGAACTGAGACAGGGGGTCAACGAGCTGGAGATCGCCATGATCGAAGGAACGATGCTTCTTGGAAATGTGTATTTGAATCCGGAAAAAACTATCCCGGAGTATGTAGGATCTGAGAAAGCAGCGGGCGACAACCTGATCACGATTGAGGCGGAGAAGATGAGCACAAGAAATGCTTCTTCCATCCGTGCGATCTGTGAGTACGACATCAACCTTTCTCCGTATGAAGTGGAGACAAAGACATTGAATACACTCGATTCTGCTTCCTTTTCAGATGCAGGTCAGACGATCAGCTATACGTTTGATGTGGCAGAAGCCGGAATATACTATCTGGCAATGAACTATCGCCAGAGCGATAAAGCAGATTTCCCGGTATTCTTAAATGTCGAAGTGGACGGAGAGATCTTAAATGATCAATTTTTCAACTACGGACTGGATTATGGAAAGAATTATGAAAATGAAATTTTCCAGGACGATGAGGGCAACAACCTGAGCATGAATCTGGAGGCGGGGACACACACGATATCCTTCACGATCGCGGCAGATCCTCTGAGAGAAGTTCTGGAGGGCGTGGACAAGATCATGAGTGGCGTCAACAACCTGAATCTTCAGATCACGAAAGTGGCAGGTACGAACAAGGATAAATACCGTGATCTCGACATCGAGCAGTATATCCCGGATGCGATCACGCGCTTAAATGAATATGCAGACGAGTTGGACCGTCTGTGTGATGCGATGAAGATCTACAATCCGGACAAGAAAAAGATCGGCGCGTTTTCTTCGGCGAGTGTCGCAGCAGAACAGCTTCGAAGCCTTGCCTCTGAGCCGGATGATCTGGCTTACCGTGTGTCAGAGCTGACAACGAGCACAAACTCGGTCAATCAGTTCCTTGCAAACCTGATTGACAGCCTGAACCAGAATGATCTCGCGATCGACAGAATTTATCTGTTCCAGGAAGATGCTTCTCTTCCAAAGCATTCTGGCTTTATCGAGTCAGCGGCAAGCAGTGTGGAGAGATTTGTCACATCGTTTGCCTCCCAGGCGTATTCGACAAGCAACACGGACCCGGAACATCTGCAGGTTTGGGTCAACCGCTCCAGACAGTATCTGGAAATCATGCAGAAAATGATTGATGAAGACTTTACGGCACAGACAGGAATCGAAGTGGATCTTGCCCTGATGCCAGACCAGAATAAATTGATCCTCGCCAATGCTTCCGGCGATGCACCGGATATTGCGACCGGTATCAACTATGCCACACCGTTTGAGCTTGGTATCCGAGGTGCCTTAAAAGATCTGACAGAGTTTGACGATTTCGCAGAGGTTGCAGGAAGATTTGAGGAGGGACTTTTGATCCCGTCGGTGATTCAGGATGGCATCTATGCGATCCCTGAGACCATGAATTTCTGGGTATTATTTGTAAGAACGGATATCTTCGATCAGTTAGGTCTGGAAGTCCCGAATACGATTCAGGATGTGAAGAACTTGCTGCCGAGTCTCCAGATGCGTGGAATGAATTTTTACTATCCAACCGCAGGTATGCTCGCGATGAGAAACTTCCACGGAACAACGCCTCTGATTCTCCAGAATGGCGGAAGTCTGTATGGAAAGTATGCAGGAAATTCGAACTTGACAAGTGAAGAGTCTGTAAAAGGTTTCAAAGAGCTGACAGAGCTGTTTACGATCTACAACCTGCCAAAGGATATTCCAAACTTCTATCAGCATTTTAGAAATGGATCTCTGCCGATCGGAATCGCAGACTATGCAGTCTATAACATGCTGCTGAACGCTGCACCGGAAATTGCCAACAGCTGGAAGATCTATCTGATACCAGGTGTGGAGGATGAAAATGGTGAGGTACAGCGCTATGTCTCCGGAGGAGCAGAGAGTACCGTTATGTTCCACTCTGATCCAGAGAGAGAGGCAAAGGCATGGGAGTTCATGAAATGGTGGTCTTCCGCCGATGTCCAGGCAGAATTTGGACAGACACTCCAGATTACCTATGGTTCTACCTTCATGTGGAACACGGCAAACACAGAGGCATTCTCCAGACTGCCGTGGAAGACAGCGGACAAGACCGTCATCTTAGAGCAGGCTTCATGGGACTATGAAGCGCCGAGACTTCCGGGAAGCTACATGGTAGAGCGTGAGATTAGTAACGCGTACAACTCGGTGGTAGTTGACGGAAAGAATTTAAGAAGAACGCTGGACAATGCGGTGAAGCGTATCAACCGTGAAACCCAGAGAAAATTAGAAGAATTTGGATATAACGATGCAAACGGAAATGTGATCACACCGTATGAGGTGCCGACTCTGGAGCGCGTGCGCGAAATTCTTGAGGAATGCGCTTCCGGGAAAGGGGGTAGTGAGGAATGAGTACAACTGTCGCAAAAAAGAAAAATAAAATTGGAAAAAGAGAACAAGGAAACAATAAAGCATATGCCTTCCTTGCCCCGTATCTGATTTTGTTTGCCACATTTATTATCGCGCCGATGGTGATGGCAATCGCTTTGTCGTTCACCAACTTCGATACGATTTCCATGCCGACATTTGCCGGATTTATGAACTATATTAACCTGATCACACAGGATGAGATCTTTATGCAGTACGTACTGCCGAATACGGTTGTGTACGTCATCATCGTAGGTATCGGGGGATATGCACTCTCCTTTTTCCTCGCATGGATTCTCGCACAGATGTCGAAGGTGCCCAGAACGATTCTCGCCTTGATTTTTTACTCGCCGAGTATGACCTCCGGTGTTGCGATGGCGGTTCTATGGAAAATCATCTTCACCGGTGACCAGACAGGATATCTGAACAGTATTCTGATGAAGCTTGGCATTATCACAGAACCGATTGTGTGGCTGGTGGATACGAGATATCTTCTTCCGATTGTAATCATTGTTGCTCTGTGGAGCAGTATGGGTGTTGGTTTCCTCTCCATGCTCGCAGGTATCTTAAATGCCGATGAAGAGATCTATGAGGCAGGAGCGATTGATGGAATCAAGAACCGTTTCCAGGAGATGATCTACATCACGATCCCTTCCATGAAACCGCAGATGTTGTTCGGTGCCGTTATGGCAATCGTTCAGACATTCGGAAACGGTGCGATCGGCGTCATGCTGACAGGAGTGAACCCGACACCGGGATATTCTGCACAGTTGATCGTAAACCACATCGAGGATTACGGCTTTATCCGCTATGAGATGGGATATGCCGCAGCGGTTTCTGTTGTTCTGCTGCTGATCATCCTGTTATTCTCAACGATGGCGAAGAAGCTGTTCACAGAGAAAGATTGAGAGGGGAGGAGAATGTATGGCTGGATATAAAGGGAGTAATATCAACCCGAAAAAATTTGAGCGCGGGCAGATTAAGCTGATCATCGCGGTACTTCCGCTTGCACTGTTTATGGTGCTGCCGATCGTCTTCATCGTCTGTCACGCCTTTAAACCGATGGAAGAGCTGTTCGCATTTCCTCCGAGATTTCTTGTGACGAGACCGACACTGGATAACTTCAGAGGACTGATGAAAGCTTCTCAGACTTCAGGAATTCCGCTGAGCCGTTATGCGTTTAACAGTGTGATGGTCACTCTGATCGACGTTGTCCTGTCGATCATCTTGTCGACATCCGCAGGCTTTGCACTTTCTAAGATGCGTTTCAAGGGAAAAAACATGCTGATGGAGATCAACAACGCGGCCCTTATGTTTGTTCCGGTTGCTGTCATGATCCCGCGCTATCTTGTCATCAACACGCTGGGATTGACGAACAATCCGCTGGCACACGTCTTACCGCTTGTGGCGATGCCAGTCAGCTTGTTCCTGGTAAAACAGTTTATCGATCAGATTCCGGATGCTCTGATCGATGCGGCATATATCGACGGTGCAACCGATTTTACGGTATACCGCAAAATTATTTTCCCGCTGGTAAAACCGGCAATCGCTACCTCTGCGATTCTTGCTTTCCAGCAGGTGTGGACAAATGTGGAGAGTTCCAACTTATATATGAATGAGGACGGACTGAGAACACTTGCCTTCTACATGAACACACTGACAAACGCAAACAATACCGTTGCCGGTCAAGGTATCGCAGCCGCAGCGACATTGATTATGTTTGTACCGAACCTTGTAATGTTTATCTTCTGCCAGAAGAGTATCATGAACACAATGGCACATTCCGGTATCAAGTAAGGGGGATTACTATGAAAAAGTGGTTTAAACGATATGGTCACATCTTTTTCGTACTTCTGATGGTTTGCATCATGATCCCGCAGACGGTACAGGCGGCAGTGCCTTATAAAACCTACACCATCGACGGATACGGATATGTGACAGAGACACAGACGGCTTATATGCCAAAAAGCTCCATCTCAAAGATAGGAGATTACTCACTGGTGCGTCCTATGGACTTAAAAATCACAGATGACGGATATATGTATATTGCAGATGCAGGTGCCGCAGTTGTGTATGTGGCTGATCTGGAAGGAAACTATATCTCCACGATCGGAAAAGACGTACTTGTGGAGCCTTATGGTGTGTTTGTGACGGAGGACAAAAATGTCTATGTCGCAGACCATTCAGGAAAAGTTTCCGTGTTTGACAAAGACGGAAATGTGACAGCAGAGTATTTCAAGCCGGATCATCCATTATATGGAACCGGAACCTACAAACCGATCAAGATCGCGGTCAACGCAGGCGGGGATATGTATATTGTCTGCGAAGGTAACGGAAATGGTCTGGTTCAGCTGACTCCGACCGAGGGAGGAACTTTCCTCGGATATTTCGGAACAAACTATGCTTCCGTCAGCGTTCTGCGTATGGTTCAGGAAGCAATCTTTACCGACGCACAGCTCGCAAAGATGGTCAGCAATCTCCCGGCAACACCGGTCAATGTTGCGATCGACAAGCAGGGATTGATTTACACCGTGACACCTGGCGAGAAGAATACAAGCTTAAAGAAGTTAAATATCGCAGGCGCCAACCTGATCGAGCCAGATGCGTACGACGGAAAAGAGACCTGCGTCGCAGTCGGAAATCACGACAACGTATACGTTGGCTCCTCTGACGGATATATCTATGAGTATAACTCAGAAGGAGACATGCTGTTTGTATTCGGAGGACGCGATGACGGGCGTTTCCGTATCGGTCTGAGCAAAAAGGTTGAGGCAATCGATGTCGATATCAATGACAATATTTACATCCTCGATTCTGACAGCAAACAGGTTCAGGTCTTCCGCGCGACGGAGTTCACGAATCTGCTCCACAATGCTTTAAATCTGTATGAGAACGGACGCTATACAGAGAGCAAAGAGCCTCTTGAGCAGGTGCTGGAGATGAACAGCTTGTTTGACTATGCAAACGAGGCAATGAGCCGCTCTTATCTGCAGGAAGAGGATTATGAAAATGCTTTAAAATACGCGAGAGTGTCAAAGGCATTCAGTGTTTATTCGGACGCTTTCTGGGAAGTACGAAATACATGGCTTCGAAACAATATGATTCCGGCAGCAGGTGTGATTATCCTGATTATCGTGATCATCAAGCTGCTCCGCTATTTGCAGAAGAAAAAAGGAATTTTCAATCCATTTTTAAAAGCGACAGGAAAAATCTGGGGCAGTGCTACCTGGCAGCGTTTCACCTATATGTTCTATTATATGAAACATCCGGTGGACGGCGCATATGGGCTGCGATATGAAGGAAAGAGTGCTTTCTTAAATGCAAATATTATGCTGGTTCTGACAACGGTCATTTATCTGATCAATAAATATTATTGCGGATTCCTGCTTCGTACTGTCAGAGATGGAAGATATACCATCGGAACGGATATCCTGACTGTGATCGGGCTGTTTGTATTCCTGACCGCATGTAATTATCTGATGTGTACGATCAATGATGGCGAAGGAACCTTCAAGCGCCTATACTGTGGATTTGCTTTTTCGCTGACACCGTACGTTTTGTTCCAGCCGATCTGTATTTTGATCAGCAATGTGGTCACATACAACGAGGTATTCCTGATTGATTTCGGTCAGATTTTCATTGCAGTGTGGGTATTGATTCTGATCTTTATGACGATCAAAGAAGTCAACAACTATACGGTGAAAGAGACGATCAAAATTATTTTCCTGACCTTATTTACCGTATTAATTCTGGCGTTGCTTGCATTTATTATCTTTGTTCTTTGCAGACAGGTATTCGACTTCGTCGAATCGGTATTCAGAGAGGTGGTGTATCGAATTGGCAAATAAAGATCTGAGAGAGAAAATCAAAAAACAATCCATTGCCTTTTTGGCTGCGGCGAGCATGACATGTGCGGGGATCGCACCTGTGACAGCATATGCCACAGAAGGAACGACCCAGGAGAGCACGGATACACCGGCACCGGCAGACAGTTCCGCGGAGAACGGCGCTGCGCCTGAGGAAGTGGAAGTCACTCAGGCTGAGAAGCGTGAAGCGGTCAGGGAAGCGATTGTAGAAAAGACACAGGAAGAGATCAAAGGTCACAAAAGAATCGCAGAGAATGACAAACTGGAGCTGTACTTAAAAGAAGAAAATCTTTCCCTGATCGTGCGCGACAAGGAGACAGGTGCGATCATGGAATCCACCGTCAGTGAGCCGGATGATTCTCTGAACACGACATGGACGACTTTTATCCAGTCAGGAATCGGATTTCAGATTTTGAACGGGCTGAATGAAGAGAGAAGCGATCTGCTCGCAGCGCAGTCAGAGATTTCTGTGACGAAGAATGACAATGGTTTCACAGCGGATGTGACACTGACAAAATATGAGATTTCGTTCAAGATCAATGTAGAGCTGACAGAAGATGGACTGAGTGTGGAGATTCCAAACGAGTCGATCGTGGAAGCAAAAGAGAAAGTGACAATCGGAAGCATCTATGTCTACCCATTTATGGGGTATACCTACGCATCGGAGCGTGAGGGATATATATTCATGCCAGACGGAAACGGAGCGCTTGTCTATCTGGAAGACAACGATGGACGCTTCTCTTCCCCTATGACTTTGAAAGTCTGGGGAGATAACGCAGGCGTTGAGGAGAGCTATGTGTTATCTCTGTTCTGGGATGAATATCAGACGATCAATGATGCAGAATTTGCTCTGGCACCTGTGTTTGGAATGGTGCATACCGACACAGAGATAGCGATGCTCGGGATTATCGAGGAAGGCGCAGTGGATGCGAAAATTATCGCTTATCCAAACGGTGCAGTGACAAACTATAACTGGGTCACACCACAGTTTACGATGCGCCGCATCTATAAGCAGCTGACCAATAAAGAAGGTACGAGTTCTGTCCAGCTTCAGGAGGAGAAGCGGACACAGTATGACATCAAAATCAAATACCTGTTTTCCGTTGGTGAGGAAGCGGATTACGCAGGAATGGCAAATGCATACCGCTCGTATCTGATCAATCAGGGTATAGAGCCGGTGGAAGATCAAAGCTTCCGTATCCGCCTTGATTTCCTGGGGACAGACAAGGAAAACGGTATGATCTCTAAGAAGACCGTGACCATGACGACCGTGGAAGACATCGAAGAGATCTACAAAGATCTGAAAGCGGAGGGAATCACAGAGATCTTAAGCGTCTACAAAGGATGGCAGGAAGATGGAGTCTGGAGCAATCCGATCACAAAGTACAAGGCAGACAGTGCAATCGGAGGAAACAGAAAATTGTCACAGCTGCTCAAGGATACAAAGGAACAGGGAATTCTGTTTTATCTGTACCACGACGCTCTTCGCGCAAATCCGAGTACGGTAAATACCGTATTCAATGTGATCAAAAAGCTGGATGAAAGTGTGTACAAGGAAAATACATACAAAGAAATCTATGAATATTTCAATTATCAGACACCGGATAAAGCGAAGGAAAGACTGGAATCTGCCCTGAAGAGCTATGACAAGGCAGGTGTTGAGAATCTCGCACTGGCAGGAATCTCCGATCACTTATTCAGCTACAATTACAGTGGAAAACAGTACAGCAGAGAGGACACTTATCTGATGATGGAAGCGATGATCAAAGAGAGCGCAGAAAACAGAAGTCTGTCTCTGGAGAATCCATTCTCCTGCTACTGGGAATATACGGACAATATTTTGAAT
The DNA here is from genome assembly GCA_022788205.1 of Robinsoniella sp. Taxonomy (GTDB): domain Bacteria; phylum Bacillota; class Clostridia; order Lachnospirales; family Lachnospiraceae; genus JAGZHZ01. The sequence continues at coordinate 27,202 of JALEVQ010000102.1, forward strand.
ATGCCTGTAAATTCTTCGAACTATATTTTCACTGACGAGGAAGTGCCATTCCTTTCTATCGCTTTAAAAGGACTGCTTCCAATGTATGCAGATTACACTAACTTTGAGGCGGATCAGTCACAGTATTTCCTGGAGCTGGCAGAGACGGGAATCTATCCATCGTTCTATCTGACAAAGGAAGATCCAGTGAAACTGTTGTACACGAATTCCTGTGATCTGTATACCTCAGAATATGAGGTATATAAGCCGGAAATTATCCATTATTATCAGGAGTTAAAAGCCCTGAATGATCAGGTGGAAGGCGCCTATATCACAGACCGTGAGCGATTTGCAGATCATGTCGTGGAAGTGACATACAGCAACGGTGTGAAGGTCTATGTCAACTACAGTGAAAAAAATGTGACACATGAGGGAGTTTTTCTGGACGCAATGTCCTACAAGGTGGGTGAGAGTGAATGAAAGAACAAAATAAGAATAAAGTGAGACGAAAAAAAGGAAGTTTGAAACAAAAAGAAGCTCTGATGGGATATCTGTTCATACTGCCGTGGCTTATCGGAGTTCTGATCTTCGTGCTGCGCCCGCTTGTACAGTCCTTTGGATTTGCTCTCAGCAAGGTGAAGATGACACCGAAAGGAAGAATTTCCACTTTCATCGGTCTGCAGAACTTCACACAGATTCTCCAGGAAGATGAGACTTTCCCGACAGAACTGGGAGCTTATCTGATCAAGACCATCATTGCGGTGCCGGTGATCGTGGTGTTCGCTCTGATCATTGCATTGCTGTTAAACAGTAAGATTAAAGGAAAAGGAGTTTTCCGTCTGATCTTCTTCCTGCCGGTGATTATCGCCAGCGGTCCTGTTATGACACAGCTTGTGGATCAGGGAGCCGGCTCCATCCCATCGATCAATACTTCGGCGATCAGCTCGATGATCTCGTTCCTGCCCGGTATCCTGGAGGATGCGATCATGAGTGTGTTTGAGAATATTGTCATGTACCTATGGTATTCCGGGGTGCAGATCTTGATTTTCCTGGCGGCAGTGCAGAAGATCGATACGTCTCTGTACGAAGCCGCAAAGATGGACGGCGGCTCCACATGGGAGTGCTTCTGGAAAATCACACTGCCTACCATCAAGCCGATGATCCTGTTAAATGCTGTCTACACAGTTGTATTTCTCTCTAACAATGAGCAGAATACGATCATCACTACCATCAAGGATGCGATGTTTGGAACGACAGGAAGTAAGGGATATGGATATGCCTCTGCGATGGCATGGCTGTACGCTCTGGTTGTGACCCTTTTAGTGGCTGCTGTGGCTGCATTCCTTGTGATGAAGAAGGATGTCTACCAGAAACAGGCAAAGAAAGTCAGAAAAGCACAGAAGAAAGAAGAACGTCTTCTGAAGAAACTGGAGAGAAGGGGGGAGAAATATGAGCAGCAAAAACTCAAAAAAGCAGCAAGGTAACGCAGTCGCTGCCAGACGAAAATTTGACCGCTACAAACTGAAAAAATGGATTTTTGGTTCCAAGGATGAACAGGGAGCAGGAAAGAGTCTTGTGATCTATATTTTGCTGATTTGTATCGGGTTTGTATATCTCTACCCATTGCTTTATATGATCAGTAAGAGTCTGATGACAAGAGCAGATCTGCTGGACAGCTCTGTGAGCTGGATCCCGAGCAGCTTCTATATTAAAAACTATGTGGACGCATTCACCAGCATGAATTTTGTCAGAACGTTCTGGCAGTCTATCGTGGTGGCAGGGCTTCCGACACTGCTGAACATGGTGATCTGTGCGATTGTCGGCTATGGATTTGCGAGATATGAATTTCCTTTAAAGAAAGTGTTCATGGGAATTCTGATCGTCTCTTTCATTATCCCGCCGCAGATCACGATGATGCCGAACTATCTGCTGTACAATGATCTGGGAATTCTCGATTCCTTAAATGCCTTTTTGCTTCCGGCATTGCTTGGGCAGGGTCTGAAATCACAGCTCTATATTTTGATCTACTATCAGTTTTTCAGACAGATCCCACAGGTTCTGATTGAGGCTGCCAAGATCGATGGATGCGGTCACTTTAAATCCTTCTTTAAGATTGCCATTCCATCTGCCGCACCGGCGATTCTGGTCGTATTCTTGTTCTCACTGGTGTGGTACTGGAATGAGGCGTATCTGACACAGCTCTATGTGTGCGGTGTGTTCGGAGATGGATTCTGGAATACTCTGGTGGTTGCATTGAAAGGATTTAACGACAGTTATACAGCGTCTGGTGCCTCCGTGACAGGAGAGACGATGGGGAGTCTGAACGAAGGTATCAAGATGGCAGCGACGATGCTGAGCATTTTGCCAGTACTGCTTCTGTACTTTGTACTGCAAAGACAGTTCGTGGAAAGTGTCGACAGAACAGGTATTACGGGTGAATAATCATCCTAATATAAAAAGATGCGAGGATTCAAAAGTCATGATTTCCCGCCGAAAACAGGAAATCGTGACCTTAGGATCCACAACATGATGAATTTTTAAAATCAAAAGGAGGACGAAAGTATGAAAAAGAAAGTGTTAAGTATGGTAATCGCAGCTTCCATGATCGCAGGTGTGATGGGAGGATTTACCTGCAGTGCAGCCAGCGTGGAGCCAAACGATGTTGAGACGACAACAGCAGAAGACGGACTGCCGCCGATGACAGACGAAGAGATCGAGCTGACGTACATGAACTTCGATAACAAGGTTCTGACGAATTATCTGGCTGAGAAATTCATGGAGAAATATCCAAACATCAAGGTAAACGTGATCTATGAGCCGGCAGGAGCTACCTACAATGATACACTGCTCAACCTGGTGAATACAGGAAAGACACCAGACTGCTTCATGATCCTTGGAAACTGCGATTTTGCATTGTCCAATTATCTGCTGGGCGACATGACAGAGTACTGGGAGAACGACCCGGAAAATCAGAATGTTCTGCCATCCATCAATGGCGCAAAACTGGGATATTATGGAACAGATTATAAGCTTGCCACACCGATGAAATTCTTCCCGGATGCAATCTATGCAGATATGGCAGTGTTTGAGAAGTTGAACGTACAGATGCCAAGAACAGACTGGACATGGGATGAGATGATTCAGGCATTCAAGAATGTGACTTCCCCAGATCAGGGAATCTATGGATTTAACCAGTTCCACTCGATCGTAACATATTATCCAGTGGCAGCAGATCCAGACTGCATCGGTGAGTTTGGATGGGACGGAGAGAGCTTCCACATGGAAAACTGGGCAGTCGGCGTGAACACACTGGGCGAGCTGATGAAAGGAAAATATCGCGCACCGATGACAGAAGAAGAGATCGTTGCATGGCTTGGATCAAATGAGTGGGCAGGCGCTTCAGGAAAGATCGGATTCCAGATCGATGCATTCTGGACATACCTCAATCTGTTTGACACAGACGAGTACCGCGAGAAAGGAATCGAGATGGTTCCATACGCAACTCCGAGTGTAGAGGGAAGCGATGCAAAATACAAATTTGGTGTGCTTGACTTTGGCGGAATTTCTTCTGGAACAGAACATCCAAGAGAAGCTTATGAGCTGTTGAAATTCATGGGCTGGGGTGTTGACGGCTGGAGAGAAAAAGTGGAAGCTTACAAGACACTGGTAGATGAGGAAGCAGGCATTGAAATCTACAAACAGTCTATGCCAGTACCGCTGACCATGGATGAGGAGATCTGGACAGAAATGCAGACAGCATTCTTCCCGACTTTAAAGAAAGCAGAAGCAGATCAGACAGAGAAAGATAAGAAATATGGACAGTACTTTGATGATTACTTCGACCAGGTAAAACAGGGTGTTATCCCATTCGGTGACTGCCAGATTCCGGGATTTGCAGCATTTGTTGGTCCAGATGGTCCTTACGCAGGTGTAGAGGATTCTGTATTCAACGGCGAAAAGAACGCAAGTGACTGGGTAACAGAGCTGGAGAACAAAGCAAACGAGTATAATCGTCAGGCAATGGAAGAGATGATGTATTAAAAAAGTTTGCATTCATTCAAGAACGCCATGTGGCGTTCTTGAATGAATCCATCAAAGTGCGGTCAGAGCAAAGATAGTTAGGAGGGAATTATGGAGCAGTCATCACAGATTCGCAAAACAGCATACAACACACCATTTATTTTGCAGCGCGCAGACCCTTATGTTTATCGGCACACGGACGGAACGTACTATTTTACTGCATCTGTTCCCGCATATGATAGGATTATTCTGCGATGTGCAGGCTCGATACAGGATCTCCAGGGGGCAAAGGAGAGGACAGTCTGGACAAAACATGAGAGTGGTCCGCAGAGCAAGCATATCTGGGCACCGGAAATTCACTGCCTGGGAGGAAAATGGTATATCTACTATGCGGCGGGTGAAGTGGAGGATGTCTGGAAAATCAGACCGTATGTGCTGGAATGCCAGGGACCCGATCCGATGGAGGACGATTGGATTGAGCTTGGCATGATGCAGGCGGCAGATGACGATGAATTTTCTTTTCAGGATTTTTCATTGGATGCCACGGTCTTTGAACATGAGGGAAAATATTATTATGTGTGGGCAGAGAAAGTGAGCGTGGGGCGAAAAATTTCCAATCTTTACATCGCAGAGATGGAGAGACCATGGAAATTGAAGACGGCACAGGTGCTGCTGACAACACCGGATTATGAATGGGAGAGGCATGGCTTTTGGGTGAACGAAGGACCTGCGATCCTGAAACATGGAGATTATATATTCCTGACTTATTCCGCAAGTGACACGGGGGCACATTACTGCATGGGCATGATGTGGGTTCACAAAGATGCGGAGATTCTCGATCCGAGAGCATGGAAGAAGAGCCGTTGGCCGGTTGTGCGCACGGATGAGGAAAAAGGAATCTATGGACCGGGGCACAATTCCTTTGTGAAGGCGGAGGATGGAGAGACGGATCTGTGCGTCTACCATGCGAGACAGTACGCAGAGATTACAGGAGATCCTCTCTATGATCCAAATCGCCATGCAATGTTAATGAAAGTGGAGTGGAAGGAAGACGGAATGCCAAAGTTTGACTTCCAAAAACAGAGATCTTAAGGAAGGAAGCGGTATTTCTTTGTGAACGATGTGCGTGACGGCGCAAAGATATACCGCACACATAACTTTGACCCTTCAAAGTGAGGAACTTCAGCGTGGTGTTCTTCACAGGGCGTGGGATTTTGAGAATACAGCGATGTCCCTTGTAATTTCAGGTTATTTAAAATCTGGACTTGCATATTGGGGCAAATTCATTTATAATTAATTTTAGAAAAATCTAAAATATTATAGAGGTTTCTTTTTGGTCGGACATACGGAGGCGGATACCTTAAGAATACTATGGCGGAGGCAACTGGACGTCATAGAATGAGGGATGGAATGGAGAATGTGCGGAGTATACGGTACTCTTGCATGTCCACTTTACAAGGTACCTGGAAAGAAGGATGGATATGCTGTATGTAAAGCATCTAAAAGAAGGGGTCAAACTTTTCAAGGCTCTCGGGAGTGAAGTGAGAGTCGAGATTATTCAGCTGTTGTTAGAAAAAAAAGAAATGAATATGAATGAGATTGCATCCAGTTTAGGGATCACAAACGGAGCACTGACAAGCCATATCAAAAAAATGGAAGAGTGCGGACTGGTGAAGATCATGACAGACAGCCAGGGGCATGGAAATGAAAAGAAATGCCGGGTCAATGTGGATCGGATTTTGATCGATGTGGAGCCGGTCGATGCGGAGGACGAGCGCAATATTTACAACGTAAATGTCCCGATCGGGCACTTTTCAGACTACTCGGTGTTCCCGACATGTGGTCTCGCCACGGAGCATGAGCTGATTGGTACGGTCGATGATCCGAGATATTTTGCGTATCCAGAGCGGATCAATGCAAAGATCATCTGGTTTACGAGAGGGTATATCGAGTATATCATCCCGAACCTTCTTCCAGCCTCACAGAAAATTGATCAGATTACATTGTCTTTTGAGATCAGCAGTGAGGCACCAGGCGTCAACAGCGACTGGCCTTCAGACATTACTTTTTTTCTGAACGATACAGAGATCGGCACATGGACAAGCCCGGGAGATTACGGAGATGTGAAGGGTATCTTTACACCGGATTGGTGGTTCCCAAACTGGAATCAGTATGGACTCTTAAAAATGCTGGTGATCAACAAGAAGGGAACATTTTTGGATGGATTGAAAATCTCTGACATTACGAGTGACTATTTTGAACTGAATTATAAGAGCATGATACGCTTTAAGATGATGGTGAAAGATGATGCCCGCAATGTGGGAGGTTTGACGATTTTCGGAAAAGAATTTGGCAATTATAACCAAGATATACAAGTCAGAATTAACTACAGTCCGATGTAGGGAAAACACAGGGATTATAAAAATTTCGAAGTGCAGGAGAGGAATACTAGAGCGATGGCTAATCTGATTATTAATCCGAATAAGAAAGTAAGTAAAATTAATAAGGAAATTTATGGACATTTCTCAGAGCATCTGGGAAGATGTATCTATGAAGGAATCTATGTAGGAGAGGATTCTCCGATTCCGAACAAAAATGGAATGCGCACCGATGTTGTGGAGGCACTGAAAAAAATCAAGGTTCCGGTGCTGCGCTGGCCGGGCGGATGCTTCGCGGATGAATATCACTGGATGGACGGAATTGGTCCAAAGGAAAACAGAAAGAAAATCGTCAACACACATTGGGGCGGTGTTGTGGAAGACAACAGCTTTGGAACACATGAATTCTTCGAGCTGTGCGAACAGCTTGGATGTGAGGCATATGTCAATGGAAACCTGGGAAGCGGAACCGTCCGCGAGATGTCAGAGTGGGTGGAATATATGACCTTTGAGGGCGTTTCCCCGATGGCAGATCTGAGAAAGAAAAACGGCAGAGAAGAGCCGTGGCATGTGACGTATTTTGGCGTGGGAAATGAAAACTGGGGATGCGGCGGAAATATGAATCCTGATTTCTACGCAAATGAATACCGCAGATATCAGACCTATGTCAGAAATTACAAGAAGGATCATCATATCCAGAAAATCTGCTGTGGCGCAAACGTGGATGATTATGAGTGGACGAGCGAAGTGCTCAAGACATGCTTCAATCACTCCCCGGAAGAAGCGCACGGATTTATGGATGGATTGTCTCTTCACTATTACACACATCCGGAAGGATGGAAAATCAAGGGAAGTGCCACCGATTTCGATGAGGCATGCTGGTACAAAACCCTTTCAAAGACGCTGTACATGGAGGAATTGATTGAGCGCCATGGGGCAATCATGAATGCCTATGACCCGGAAAAGCAGATCGGTCTGATCGTGGACGAGTGGGGAACGTGGTATACGGTGGAGCCGGGTACAAATCCAGGATTCCTGTATCAGCAGAATACGATGCGCGACGCTCTGGTGGCAGGAATTAACCTGAATATTTTCAACAAACACAGCGACCGCGTGAAGATGGCGAACCTGGCACAGATCGTCAACGTGCTGCAGGCGGTGATTTTGACAGAAGGTGCCGATATGATTTTGACACCGACGTACCATGTGTTTGACATGTACAAGGATCACCAGGATGCGATGCTGGTAGAGAGCTCGATCGAGACGAAAGAAATCGGAATGGACGAGGAATATATGGTTCCAAACCTGACGGAGTCTGTATCAGAGTCTGCTGACGGATCTTTAAATATTACGATTACAAACCTGTCACTGGAGGAGAGCTATCCGATCAAGGCGACAATCCTGGACCGCAAAATTTTGGGAGTCACAGGAGAGATCGTGGCAGGGCAGATGAGAGATAAGAATACGTTCGAAGAGCCAGAACAGGTAACGGTCAAGAAGTTTGAGAACATTGAGATCACAGAGAGTGGACTGAAATTCACCATTCCGCCTTGCAGTGTGCTGCATTTGCAGGTGAGAGAAAACGCTTGATCAGATGGAGCAAGAAAACGGAAAGAGACGGGAAATGTTTCGGGAGACGGGAGGAAGGCGCCCGTGCCGGAAGTGTCTTCTGATCGAGGTGGAGGATGAGGCGTATGAGGAAAGTATACAGAGATATCTCTCAAACCTCGCCGAAGATCAGAAGGCTGACGAATCTTTGTATCAGCAAAGACTGATGCAGTGTCAGAAATGTGAATATTTGTATGCTGGTATGTGCAGACTGTGCGGGTGTTACGTGGAAGTGCGGGCGGCACAGAAAGGAAGAAAATGTCCGGATGTAAAGAGGCGATGGTGATGGTCTCTTTACATCTTTTTTTATTTCTTTTGCAGACACATAAGGGATGTAGTATAATAGAAGGGTATCATGGGGTGAAATACTTTTGCCCCCGATATCATATCGATAGAAAGAGAAAAAGAGGACCGACGGGAAAGAACGGCGGTTGCCTCAAGAGAAGGGAGAGATGATATGAACAAAGGTAACAAGAAAGCAGTATACGGTATCGCTGCAGTGGCGGTGGTGGCTGTCATCGTTTTGGCTGTCGTGTTTCTGATGCCAAAGAGTATGTCCATCAATCCGACGGATTATGTGAAAGTAAAATGCGGCGGGCTAAACGGAGAGGGAAAGGCAAGTCTGACCTTTGATGCGGACAGTTTCCTCACAGCGATTAAGGCGGAAAAGGAATTGAAGCCGGCGCAGGAGAGTGAGATTGAGGGATTGCTCGCTAAGGGCGATCAATATTTCAAACTTTCTAAAAACTCAGAACTGACAAACGGTGATAAGATTTCGATCGAATGCGATATGCCTTCTGATTTTCTGAAATCTTATAAGGTCAAGATCGAGAATAAGACCTTTGAATACACCGTGGCGGGTCTGATTGATATGCAGATGGTAGATCTGGGAAGCTATGCTGTGATAGAGTTTACTGGTTTTGAGGGACATGGATATATCAATGCTACACTCGACTATGAAAAGATGTACCAGGATGTATCGCAGATGGTGCGCAATGTGGAAGAGTCTGACAGCACCGAGTCTTATATCACCAATGACCTGTACAGTGCACTGTATAGGTGTGTCTCCGATATTACGGCGAGCGAGAACGAAGCTCTCTGCAATGGGGATCAGATCACCGTTACATACAATGTCAATGAAGAGTATGGAAGAATTGAGAAATACGGAATTATCTTTGAGTCGGCGCAGAGAGAAGTGAAAGTCGAAGGGCTGGAGCCGGTTGAGAAAGTGGACCTTGCCGATTATCTGAAGGCAGAGTTTAGCGGCTATGATGGCGTGGGAAGAATTTCTGTCTCGATCGATGAGGAGAAGATGAGAGAAGATTTCGCGGAGAAATTTGCGGATACACGAAATGGATACACGGCAGAAGATGTGGTATATCAGGTTGAAAATTATATCGACTACAATGTGATCCTTGGCGCAGACAAGACGGATTATATTGTGAACGGAGAAGAAATCCGGATCTTTGCACAGATAGATGAAGAACAAAATTATATTTTCAGCGTGGGAATTGAGATCGAAGGTGCTGAGACAACGGTAACAGCGCAGGGCTTGGAAGAACCTCAGGAAGTAGATTTGACGGAGCTTTTGACGGTCAGCTTTTCTGGCATCTGTCCGGATGTGGAGGTGGAAGTTTCCATAGAGAAGGAGAGTCCACTGTACGGATACATTGACAGAAATTCTTACCAGAGTATCCCGCGTCATATTTATGCACAGAATGGAGAAAGCCTCGATATTACGCTGGAATATTATGAGGAGAATGCGCTCAGGGCAGGATACAAGGTGACGAACAATACACAGAGCTATGAGATTTCAGGACTCGACAAGTACGATTTTGATCTGGAATCACTGGATCAGGAAGAAATCGACGCCATTGTCACACAAGGCAAACAGGAAGTAAAACAGACTCTTCTCGACGGGGAAAGCGATCTGATGAAAAAGCTGGAGGGCGGCAGTGGATGGATTCTCTGGAATCAGGTTAAAGTGGGGCTGAACAAAGTGGTCAAAGTTTATGCTGACCGCGCATACTATGATTTCAACCGGACTGCGTTTGTCTATGAAGCTTGCGTGCCGATCATGCAGCAGAATGAGACGGTGACGCAAAATACGGTCTATGTGCTCACCTATTTTGAAAATGTGACACAGTCACCGGACGGATCCCTGAATTTCGGAGACAGAGAGCGATATGTGCTCTATTACTCAGAGGAAAGTCTCCAGGAAGAATTGGCAAAAATTCCGGATTGGCTTGACAGAGAAGAAGGATCTGAATGTGAACAGAGTGAGCTTTACAATGAAACTATTGAAGAAGAAATCAAATTTGAGGAACTCTCGAAAGCTACAGCGCAAGAGCAGGAAAGATTGCTGTCCAGTGACACCGAAGACGCTGTAATTCCAGAAATTTCTGAGGAGGCAGCAGGCAGCGCGGCGGCAGTGATCGAGTACGAGGGACACCGCTATTACCGTTTTGACACAGCTGTGACCTGGAAGGAGGCGAAAGCACTCTGCGAGAAGGCAGGAGGTCAGCTTGTCAGCATCACGAGTTGGACAGAACAGAGTGTATTGCAGAATCTGATCAAAGAAGGAAGTCTGAGTCATTACTGGATCGGTGCAACCGATGAGGAGATGGAAGGAAACTGGAGCTGGGTGAGCGGAGAAGACTTCTGCTACGATGGATGGGACGACAATCAGCCGGATAACTATGACAACGTGGAGGATTATGCGTACATCAGCCGCTCTTTCGACAGCTGCTGGAACGATGACTCGAATGAGACAGAGGGCGTCGGATATATCCTTGAAGTTTCAGCACAGCAGGACAATGGACAATATCTGCCGTCGACTCATACTCTGATCCATCAAAAAAGCGTGTCGTATGATGCGTGGGATGACAATTCTTACGGAAACCGCTCTTATGGAGTCATCGCATACAACGCATCCGACTCTGGCTGGACACAGTATCAGCTGAATGGGGCATATGAGAAACTGACAGGAGAAGTCTCAATTTATTCCGAGGCGGCAAGCGGTGTCAGCATGGATTTTGCAGTGTTCGGAGACGGGCAATTGCTCTACAGACAGACCGCTATCACACGCCAGACAATACCGACATCGTTTGCACTGGATGTGAGCGGCATCAAGGTTTTGACGATTGAGACCAGAAATCTGGGTGAGACTTCTTCCGGATGGCTGCTTCTTGGCAATGCAAAATTATATGCACATGAAGGCGAGACAGAGACGCCAAACGCTGCGAGACTTGGCGATCTGGTGATCATTGACTCGAAGGAGATGCAGTCTGAGACAAAACTTTTCCAGGATGCTTTCGGCGGACTCCATGACTCTTATCTCAGATTTAACGCGTACTATAACAGTTCTATGGTGTGGAACCTGGATGAGAAATACACGACCTTTTCCGGAAAATTTGTCGCAGGAAAATCGACCGGATCGAAAGTCGCAATCAAAGTGCAGATTTATGGCGACGAGGAGCTGCTCTTTGAGAGTGACGGATATGATAAGACAAAAGATGCCATTGAGTTTTCCATCGATGTGACAGGAAAACAAGTGCTGAGAATAGTCACTGAGGATGCCCTGAGCGGATCGAATTCTTACCTGTATCTGGTGGATGATCTCTTGACAGCACAATCGGATGCAGCACAGACAGAACAAGAAAACGAAGAGAAAATGACAGACTGGAACGATGTGGAGGAGAATGCTTATCAATTTCCGGAACTCTCCAGCCAGGTGTCGAGCCAGATCAGCGCGATGGCAGAGTACGGTACACACCGCTACTATCTGATTGAGACGCCTATGACATGGAAAGGAGCAGAGGAATTCTGCGAGAAAGCAGGAGGTCATCTCGCTGTGATCACTTCGCTTCTTGAGCAGGAGCGCGTGACGAAATTACTGAAAAATGCGCAGGAGAATGATTACTGGATCGGAGCTAGCGATGAGGCAGAAGAAGGAAACTTTGTCTGGGTGAGCAAAGAGGCAATGACTTATACCAACTGGAAGAACGGAGAGCCGAGCAACAGTGACAAAGGAGACGGGATCACAGAATCCTACATGGAGATCTATGCAAACAGCGGACTCTGGAATGACAATGACGACCAGACGCATGAGTTTGGCTTTGTCATGGAAATCTCTGATGACAGAGATAGCCTTAAAGAGACACAGGATCTTGGAGAACTTGCCCTTAATGGAAAGCTGACAGAGAGCAGCGCCTATGAATATGACAGTGAGATTTCAGATTCACACGGAAACACGTATCTCTCGAGCTATTCACTGAACGCTTCCAATGAGGGATATGTGACGTATGACTTAAATGGAGAGTACACAAAGATCAGCGGTATCTTAAGCCCATACAGCCGGACGGAACAGAATGCCTCTATGAACATCGGATTCTTCGGTGATGGAAAACTGCTCTATGGCAAGAGTGGCATCAGCGGCTGGCAGGAAGCATGCAAGTTTGAGATCGATGTGACAGGTGTAAAGACCTTGACGATCAAGACGAGCAACACGGGCGATTATAATAATGGATGGGTGCTTCTGAACGACATGACATTGACACTGGCGCAGACGCCAGAACCATGCAGCAGCGCAGTGCGCCTGAAAGACCTCCAGCTGATCGATTCCGCGGAGATGGAATACCATGTGCGCCTGTCAAAAGATACCTTTGGCACGATGTATGAAAACGATTATAGCTTTGACGCCTCAGACAATGGATATGCATTGTATCTGCTCGGCGGCAAATACACGCAATTTTCTGGTGTGGTCTGCCCGGGAAAAGCAACAAAATCTGACAATGTCATCAAAGTAGAAATCTATGCAGACGATGAACTTGTATTTGAGCAGGACGGCATCACAAGGATGACAAAGGCGGTTCCATTTACCGTCGATGTGACAGGCAGACAGAATCTGAAGATTGTGACATCCGATTCCAGCGAATCTTATGAATCATATGTCTATCTGACAGAGGATTTCCTGCAGTAGATATGGCTTGGGGAATGGCAGCAGATCATGCCCGGAGAAGATAGAATCAAGAACAGGATAAAAACAGGATAAAAAACAGAAAGAAGGTGTCACTCAGTCATCAAAAGGGATGACTGAGCGGCACCTTCCGTTTTTTTCAGGAGAATCAGGATTTTTTGCCCTCTGTCTCGAAATATTCCTTGACGAGCTTGACCACTGTTCCGGACAGCAGGAACAGAGCGATCAGGTTTGGGATGGACATCAAGCCGTTGAAGGTGTCTGCAATGCTCCAGAGAAGTCCCAGATCTATGGTTGCCCCGAGGATTGCCACCAGGGAGTAGACAAGCATAAAAGGTTTGATCACTTTGGAGGAAAACAAAAATTCAATACATCTCACACCGTAGAGCCCCCAGCCGATGATGGTCGAGAAGGCAAAGCAGCACATAGCGACCGCTGTGAAAATCGATACCCAGTTGCCGTACGTTGAGGTAAAGCCCCGGATGGTGAGCTCTGCTCCGGCAGCCTCTCCATAATTGATCGGGATATCGCTGCAAAGAATCACAAGTGCTGTCAGCGTACAGATGACGATCGTGTCAGCAAATACTTCGAAGATACCGAAGAAGCCCTGTTTAACAGGTTTGTTGGTGTCAGCACATGCGTGTGCGATGGAACCGGTACCCAGACCAGCCTCGTTTGAGAAAATTCCACGGGATACGCCCTTTTTCATACTCATGAAAAAGCTTCCCACCACACCGCCGGTGATCGCACTAGGATTGAATGCGCCGCAGAGAATCGAGTAGAAAACATGCGGGACATTTTTGATGTTGAAAAGCACAACACCGAGGGCGAGCACGATATAGATCAGAGCCATGAAAGGAACCAGCTTTTCTGTGACGCGCCCGATACGCTTGATGCCGCCAAGCAGGATCATGGCGACGAGCAGGGCGATGACGATTCCGATGATCAGGTTACAGGTGCTGAGAGAGGATTCCGGCAGTATCTGAAAATTCAGGAGGGCAGAGTCGATGGCAGTGATAATGGTGTTTACCTGTGTGGCGTTTCCAGTTCCAAACACCGTCAGAACTCCGAAGACGGAGAAGAGGACAGCGAGCCACTGCCAGTGTTTGCCTAGACCATTTTTAATGTAGTACATAGGACCGCCGACCAGTTCTCCCTGTTTATTTTTTTCACGGAAATGTACCGCAAGTGTCACTTCGGAAAACTTGGTACACATTCCGAGAAGTGCGGAGACCCACATCCAGAAGACGGCTCCCGGTCCACCGATCGCGATGGCTCCGGCGACACCGGCTATGTTTCCGGTTCCAACTGTGGCAGCCAGCGCCGTACAGACTGCCTGAAACGGAGTGAGCGCACCATCGGAAGCTTCCCTCTTTCGGAAGACACGTCCGATCGTGGTTTTCATCGCATAAGAAAATTTGCGGATTTGCAGAAAATGGGTGCGCAGGCTTAGATACAGCCCGACACCGATAATGCAGATCATAGCGGGGACGCCCCAGACAAAATTGTTGACTGCATCATTGATGGTTTCAATTGTGTGCAACATAACATAACCTCGTATTCTTTAGTATAGAAAATAGCCCGAAAAAATGCGGCTTTTATCATTGGTGGTGACGCCGTCAGGCGTCATATCCGTTAGTAATAATATCATAGAAGAGAAGGAATGTCTATTTTTTTATCAATATTTGCAGCAAAAATACGGCAAATCCGGGCAGGTTTTTGGCGGATCCATACAGGATACATGACGGAAAAGAGAAAAAAACAGGAAAAATGTACAATGAATCAGATGATTTTGGAGTTTTCTTCGACAGGAAAAAGATTACAGAACGAGAGAAAATCAGGTATTATAATTTTTTTATCATCAGATGAAAAAATTTCTATCTGGGGAGGTGTCATGGGAAGATCTCTTAAAAATCAAATGGAATAAAAGACCATAAAGCAGATCGTTGATTTCATATCTTAGAGCTGACAAATATCGAAAAATAAGGTATGATTAATCCATATGAATTCTAAGGAAAAAGCATTTTGAAGTGCATATAGGAGAAAGGATATGGATGAGAAAAAAGATTTAACCAAAATTTCCAAAAACAACAAAAAACGGATTGATAAAAAGCCACAGACCGTGCGGGAGGTTGTAGATTTTCTGGAACATGAGGCGATGTATCGAAACTTTCCTTATATGATTTCTGAGTTATATGAAGGGGAGAACGTGGAAGAGCGCCTTCGGAAGGGTTGGTGTGAGGTCACAGGAAAAAAGGATGAACAGATCCGAAAAAATGTCCAGAACTGGCTGAATGGAAAGAATACGCCACATAATAGGGAAAAATTATTTCAGATCTGCTTCGCTCTCGGACTGGATGAAGAAAAGAGCAGCCGTCTGCTGGGAACCTTTTCAGATCACAAGATCCACTATCGCAATCCGTCAGAGCTTGCCTATGCGTTTGCTCTGCGCACTGGAAGGAGTTACCAGGAGGCAGTCAGGCTGAAAGAAGAGACGCTCCGGATCTATGAAGAAGAAATAGCTTTGCACCAGGATAAGATCAGGAAGATCCAAGAGAAGCGGCAGGACAATGTACAGTACAAAGTGAAGCAATCTAAGATCGAGGAAGATCTTTTGTACACAAATCGAAATAAGGAATTATTTGAAGGCGTAGTATCAGAGGAGGATTATTTTTCATTCATTCGAGAGAAAAGCGTCTATCTTGGAACGCAGCATGAGACAGCTTATGCGAAATTTATGGAATTATTGGATCTGCTGCAGACAGGAGAAGAAAAAAGCTATTCCATGAAGCCGGAAAAGCATGACAATGCTGCGTTGACTGTCCCAAAGGACAGAAAGTATTCTTTGAGCCAGATAGAAGAGGATTATTTGAGAATGAATGTTCCAAAGATCTCTGAAAATACATTGCAAAAAATAGTCAGCAAGTACTGGCCTAATGCGACTATGCTGAATAACATGAAAAACAGAAAAATAGAGGTAACGCGGAAAACCTTGATCCTTTTGTATATGGCCACGGAAAACTTTGATGTTACAGAAAAAAATGGGGAAGAGTTCTTCTATTGTGATGAGGATCTTGAACCAGAGGAGTTGTATAAACAGCGGTGCGATCAGATGGATCTTTTTCTGAACAGATATGGCATGAACCCTCTGGATTACGGAAATCCTTTTGATCTTATTATATGCTACGCCATGTATCCTGCGCTTCCAGACGAGGAAGAAGAATTTGTGGCAGAACGGATCGAGAAGGTAATGGAGATTTTGTATGAAGAAATATCTGAGAACGAAGACTGACAGGAAAAGAGGATAATTTCAGAAATAAGGTTGCCTGTCAGAAAAGAAAGGATAAGGTTATGAATAGAGAGAGGCAGGCACGAAAAAATAACGAAAAAATCATTCTTGGCGGAGTGGAATACCAGATAAAAAGCGTGGAGGGCTACGGCGGCAGCAGTATCGTGTACCGGGCAGTATATCGGGATGAACTGAACAGAGAAAGCTTCCATCAGGTCTTAATTAAGGAATTGTTCCCTTACAGCAAGAGAGGTAAGATCTGGCGAGATGAAGATGGCTGTATTGTCGTGGAAGAGGAAGGCAAAGAGCTGATGGAAAGTGCCAGGGAGAGCTTTGTCCAGGGCAATAAGGCAAATCTGGAATTGTTAAGAAAGGATCCAGAGCAGATATCGGGAAATCTGAATTCTTTTGAGGCGTATGGAACCTGCTATTCGGTTTTGACGGTACATGGCGGCAGCAATCTGGAGGAATTGATTTCGCAGGGAAAATATCGGTCTCTGGCGGCAGCGGCGGAAGCGATGCTGAAGTTATTAGACGCGCTGGAATGTTTTCACAGGGAGAACATTCTGCATCTGGATATCAGTCCCGACAATATTCTGATGCTGAAAAGGCAGGCATTGCTGATTGACTATAACAGCACATGGAGCATGGATCAGCCCGAGAACAGCAAGTTCTATTTCAGTGAAAAGGCAGGCTATTCTGCCCCGGAGATTTACCTGAGGAGAAGTGAGGAGATCAGTCCGGCGACGGATCTATATTCGGCGTGTGCCGTCTTTTTTCGGATGGTCACAGGAAGAAAGATGGATATGGAAGAATGTATGGGGAGAGGACTGCGCAGAAGCTTTCCCAAAACACTGGAAAGCTTTCAGGTACAACCGGTAACAGCTGCGTACAAGACCGTGGAGATTTTGACAAAAGGGCTGCATATTCTGAGCGATAAGCGCTATCAAACAATCGGAGAGCTTCGCGCTGACATCAAAGAGCTGATTGCACGGATAGAAGGAAAGGGAATCTCAGTGAGCGCACTGTGGGAGAACAGCAGGTCAGCGTATCTGAGCCAGAAAAAGCCGGATGGACAATACCTTTTCAGAGAGATCCGCATCGAAATGGGCGGAAGTGATCCAGACAGAAAAGATAGAGATCAGGAAAAAGAGGAAGCGCTGTTCTCGGAGGAAGACTGCATGGAGAGATTGACGGGCGGCGCTCAGATCTTGCTGAAGGGCACCGGAGGCATGGGCAAGACACAGTATTTACATCAGCTATGGGGTGAAGGGGTAAAGCGATATCAGCCCAAAGCGCCGGTGATTCTGTACATCCCCCTGGAGGACTATCAGCAATCTCAGACCGGGACGGGGTATATCCGACGCTTTCTTCTGAAAAATATGAAATTTTCGGAAGAGACGAATTCCATGGAGGATGCCTTGCATGAATTGGAACGTCTTTTTGCGGAGGCGGGACAAGAAAGTCCACGCATAATTTTGCTGTTGGATGGATTGAATGAGGCGGGAAATCAGAGACAGAATCTGCTCCGAGAGATCGAAGAATTGAGTCGATACGAGGGTTTGGGGATTCTGGTGACAGACCGGACTGACAGTGTGAAACAATATGGGCTTGCCGAGTTTGAGACAGCCAGCCTGGTGCCGCTGACGGACGAGATGGTAAAAGAAGAACTGATCAACTATCACCTGGAGTGCCCAAAAGAAAAAAAATTGCAGGAGATGCTGAGAAATCCGATGATGCTTTATCTGTACCGCAGCGCTAGCGTGATGTCCAGGGAGAACGGAGGAGAACAACTCTGGAAAACGCCGGAAAATCTGGAAGAGATGGTGGGATTTTACATAGAAAATCTCCAGCGCCTTCAGAAGCGCAGAGATTCCGGAAACGAAGCAAGCCAGCTTGCCCATGATTATCTGCTGGAACAGCTTTTGCCGGCAATCGCAGGGGAAATGAAAAAAAGAAAAAAGACGATTCTCTCCATGGAAGAGTTGTACGGGCTGATCAGCCATGATTACCGGAATATGAAAAGCAAGGGATTTGGACTTGCATTTCCAAAGTATATGGGGAAATCTCGTCTGATCTTAAATGGAATATCAAATGACAGAGAATGGTTCGACTATGCGGTATCTGAGCAATTAATCGGACAGATGAATCTGATGGAACAGACAGCAGAAGGAAACTATGCTCTGATCCATGATAATTTTGTGGAATATCTGGTCGCAAAATGGGCGGAAAATCAGAAGAGATGGAAGACTTATCAGAGAAAATATGTCTGGAAACGCAGCATGGCAGGTTTTCTGGCAGTGGCTGCAGTGGGGATCGGAGCTGCGGTTGGATATCAAAAATGGAAGCCTTATGAAATTACAATTTCTGAAGAAGAGAGGAAAGAGCTCGGGAGTGTGACACGCAGTCTGAACGGAAATGTGGGCTGCCTGGACGGAGAAATCCAGGCACAATATCGTATTTTGAAGGAAGCAGGAAAAGAAGAGGTTTTGGAGAATACTTCCAGTGGTCGGGAAGCTTTGTTGGAAGTGATCAAGGAAGCACAGAGAACGGTGGCTTTGTATTATAACGGCTACTATCGGGCTCCGTACAGTGATGGGACAACAGAACGCACGTATAATTATCTGGATACCGTATTGAATATTTTCCCCATGGTATCAAAGGAAACCTTGAGCAAAGTCTATACGGAAGCGGAAGTACAAAAGGACAATCTGATGCTGTGCACGGAGTTTTTAGCGCAGGCACTTTGTGAAGAAGACAGTGAATATTTTTGTGTTTACAGGGAAGAACGCGCAGACTTGCTGGAAGCATATCAGCAATATTTGGAGGCAGTCGCACAGTACTATTATCTGATCTACAACGAAGTTTATAACGTGTTGGATGAAGAGACCCAGACAGAGCTAAAGGAGCAGATTTTGAACACCGCTTCTTTTCCGCCAGATGGGATGAAATGGTCTCTGGGATCAAAAACAGAGGAAGAATTGCAGGACTTGATGGTGGAAGTGGTGGAAAAAGATTCTTCTGTTATGAAGACCGCACAGCTGACGATGGCGAGATGCCGTTTCCCGGTAAAAGAGATGAAGTGGCCATTTTAGAGAAACTTCGCAGAACGAGCACTGCGGATATAAATTTTGTGGTGAAAGCCTCTGGCGTGCCGTGGGGCGCAGACAGATGTTTGGCAAGAACGGAGGAAAAAAGAAAATGAGAAACAAAAAAAGTTTGCTTGGCTTTGCGGTCATGACTATGTTCAGCGCAGCAGCAAGTGGATGCATCAAAACGGATGCCGCTGATTTTGAAGGTTTTCAGAAGGTAGTGGATGAATACGCGAAGATTACTCTGCGGATGGATGCGGAGAGCGCACTGGTAGATGCGGCGTATGCCTCTGTGGAGAAATATCTGGAAGATCCTAATCTGGATCAACTCCAGGAGACCGCAGGAGAGGTGGAACATGCCTTTCGACAGCTCTATGATCAGTATACGCAGATGGAAGAGTATAAAATGCCAGAGGAGATATCAGAGCTGATTGAGGAGTATGATATTTTCTATGAAGATTTTATGACCTATGCATCGGAAGAAAAAACACAGGTCGTTGAGTATATTTTAGATCTGGGCGATGTATATGAATATCTCAGCTATGAGGCGACGGATCTGCCACTGACAGAGGAACTGGCATTTTTCTTTGATATATTAAATCAATGTCAGAAGATCAACTGTAATTATATGTACACCAGTATCAATTACTGGTTCGCTGGTCGCTCGGAGAAGGAATTGGCTTACGTAGAGGAAGCGGTGACGGACAGACTGATTTCTTTTTGTTCCGACGGGTATGAGTGGGACAAAAATCAGGCAGATGTCGAGGACAGATTGAACGCGTATCTGGATGAAATCGCAGATCTGCGCCTGGATTGGAAAATCTATCTGGGAGAGCAGCAGGCAGAAATAAATCAGATGAAACAGGAGCTGGAGGGAGAGGCGGAATAGACGCGGATCTTCAAAGAACAGTTTCTACTGGTCGGAAGGGGACATTTTCCTGAGTTTATCTACAAGTTGGAGTGTGCAGTCAATGAGGATTCGAATTTAATAAAAAAATCAAGGAAAAGAACTTGCATTTTTTTTGAAGACTGATATAATAACTTTTGTATAAATATGCAGTATTTGGGAACACGTCTCCGACTTTTATGCAAGAAGACTCGCACGGACAAGAAGAATCTTCCCGGATATTTTATAGTAAAGCGTCTCTAGTGTCCATACAGCCAGATGCGCAAGCGCTCTGTCTGCCGTCCACTGAGACTGGGCTTTTATAGTAAACAATGCATTAGATTCGAAATTGAGGAGGATGAAATTATGAAAAAAGCAATTTCTTGTTATTTAAGTCTTGCCATGGGTCTTTGCCTGTTATCAGGATTTTCTAGTATGGCAGCAGATCAGACTGCGCTGGAGCGTATCAAAGAGAGAGGAACCTTAATTGTCGCTACAGATGCCGCATGGCCTCCATTTGAGTATATGGAAGGAGAAGATGTGGTAGGCGCAGACATTGAGGTTGCACAGGACATTGCAGAAGGACTTGGCGTGGAACTGAAAGTGATCAACGTAGCATTTGACTCACTGTCCATGTATCTGCAGAACGGAGAGGCAGATCTGGCACTTGCAGCTATCACAGTGACGGAAGACCGCAAGGAGACATTGGAATTCTCTGAGCCATACTGCGATACGTATCAGTATATTGTGGTAAAGGAAGATAATGACGAGGTAGAATGTATCGACGATCTGGCTGGTTATATTATCGGTGTTCATCTGGGAACAACAGGAGATTTCCTTGCTTCTGACGAAGTGAACATGGGCGTTCTGATGGGAACCGGTGCATCAGTTCAGCAGTATAAAGATCTGACGATCGCAGCGATGGGCTTAAATGCAGGAGACGTTCAGGCGATTGTATGTGATAAATTGCTTGCAGAGAACCTTTGCGTAGTCAATGATAATCTCAGATGCTTCGAGGCAAAATATAAAGACGGAAGCTCTACACTGGAGCAGTATGCAGTGGCAGCAGCGAAAGGAGAGACGGATCTGATCGAAGAAGTAAATAAGATTATTGAGCCGTTGAAAGAAGACGGAACTGTCGACAAGTATATCTTAGAGCACAGTGAGAGAGCAGCAGCGGTCAACGATTAATCAGAGATGACGGCACAGAGGAAGCTGTGATACGAGTAGAAGAAAAACGAAAAAACAGTTGCGTTTTTTGAAGAATATGATACGATATAAAGTGGCGGCAGAGAGGCTTTCTGTCGCTGCTTTCGTATTATGGCAGGCGCAGGCAGGTCTGAGGCGAAAAGAGAGCAACTGTAAATGTAAAAGAGACAAAAAGAAAGGAAAAAGCTATGAGCTGGATGGAAAAAATAGCCGCGGATTTTGAGAAAACTTTTATCCGTGATGACCGCTACAAGCTGTTCGTCACCGGATTTAAGAACACGATTCTGATCACCGTGGTTTCCCTGATTGTAGGTTTGTTGGGAGGTATCTTCATCGCAATGGTGCGATATGGATTTTCTCAGATGAAAAAGAGAAAGCCAATCACCTTGCCGCAGAAATTAGTTTATGCAGTTTTGTGGGTTGTGGATAAGATTTTGGCACTTTATGTTGCAGTCATGAGAGGTGTTCCGCTGATCGTGCAGCTGTTGATTATGGCGTTTGTTATTATGGCGGGATTCCCGAATAAGATTGTGGTATGCTGTATCGCTATGGGACTGAACTCCGCTGCCTATGTGTCCGAGGTCGTGCGTGGCGGTATCAATTCTGTGGATGCAGGTCAGATGGAGGCAGGACGTTCTCTGGGACTGAGCGCAGCGACAACGATCATTCATATCATTCTCCCGCAGGCATTTAAGTCTGCGCTTCCTGCTCTGTGTAATGAGGGAATCGCAGTGCTCAAGGAGACGTCAGTTGTGGGATATATCTCCGTTGTAGATTTGACAAGAGCCTCCGATTTGGTCAGAAGCCGTACCATGTCAGCGATGATGCCGCTGTTTTTTATCGCCGCTGTCTACTTTGTGTGTGTCATGGTGATGTCCTGGGGCGTAAGTATATTGGAAAAGAGGTTAAAACAGGGTGATCGAGGTTAGAGGATTAAAGAAAAATTTTAATGATCTGAAAGTTTTAAATGGGATCGATTATAAGATCGATCAGGGAGAAAAGATTGTCGTGATCGGACCGAGCGGTTCCGGAAAAAGTACCTTTCTGCGCTGTTTGAATCTTCTTGAGGAGCCGACAGAGGGACAGATCTGGATTGACGGGGTCGACATCACGGATCCGAGAAATGATATCAACAAAATGCGCCAGAAGATGGGAATGGTGTTCCAGCATTTCAATCTGTTTCCGCACATGACGGTGCTTGACAATATTATGTTCGCGCCGGTGAAATTAAAGATTCACACAAAAGAAGAGGCGAGAGAAAATGCGATGCGTCTCCTGAAAAGAATCGGGCTGGAGGACAAGGCGAACGAGTATCCGAACAAACTCTCCGGCGGACAGAAACAGAGAATCGCGATTGTGCGCTCTCTGGCGATGAACCCGGAAGTGATGCTGTTTGATGAGCCGACCTCCGCGCTGGACCCGGAGATGGTTGGAGAAGTTTTGGACTTGATCAGAGAACTCGCAGATGAGGGCATGACGATGGTCATTGTGACGCATGAGATGGGATTCGCCAGAGAAGTCGGGACAAAGGTGTTGTTCATCGATGAAGGAATCATCAAGGAGGAGAATACACCGAAGGAGTTCTTTGAGAACCCGAAGAATCAGCGCCTTCAGGAGTTCTTGTCAAAGGTATTATAAATAGAAAAATGGTGAGGTGCATTTGGCATCCCTGAATACATGCCGCGAGTATGGCGGAGAATTTTTCGTGAGAGATAATGGATAGGAGATAAATGGTATGTTTAAAAATGTCATTGTAAAGAGACCATGCAGCAAAATTACAGAGGGAATCACCTCTGCGCCGGAACTGGGAAAACCGGATTATGAGCTTGCTTTAAAACAGCATGACGCATATATTGAGGCACTGAAAAGCTGTGGAGTGAATGTGACAGTACTTGAGGCAGATGAGAATTTCCCGGATTCCTGCTTCGTGGAAGATACGGCAGTTCTGACAAGAAAATGTGCGATCATCACAAACCCTGGCGCAGCCTCCAGAAACAGAGAAGTCGAGGCGATGATCCCTGTGATCAAGAAATTTTACAGTGAAGACTGCATCGAGTACATCAAGGCACCAGGAACATTGGAAGGTGGAGATGTCATGATGGTAGGAGATCATTTTTATGTGGGACGCTCTGCGAGAACAAATGAAGAGGGAATCCGTCAGTTTATCGCAATTCTGGAGAAATATGGTCTGACAGGATCGGAGGTGGAACTCAAAGAAGTGCTCCATCTGAAGACAGGTGTCAATTATATTGAGAACAATAATATGCTGGTTTCCGGAGAGTTTATCGAAAAACCAGAGTTTGCAAAATATAATAAGTACGTGATTCCACAGGAAGAGGCGTATGCAGCAAACTGTATCTGGGTAAATGACAAAGTGATCGTTCCAGCGAACTTTCCGAAGGTAGCACAGATCGTAAAAGATGCAGGATATGAGGTGATTTTGGTAGATACCTCCGAGTACCGCAAGATTGACGGTGGACTGAGCTGCCTGAGCTTAAGATTTTAACCAAATCAAGCAAGTAGCGAAGCGGATTGCGAATATCCGCTTGACCATACAAATACCGAAAAAAGATGAGCTGTTTACAGGACAATCTCCTGAATCATCTTTCTTCGGTATTTTTTTGCCTTTTTTGGAAATTCACTGTATTTTCAGTACGCCGAGCGTCGGTATAAAGTAAATCACATAATTGTCTATCACAGCCATATGACCATACTTTTGTCGATAACATTCCAGTGCATCTTGCAAAAATTGTTCTGTTACTTCCAGAAACTCGGCAGATTCATAGAGAGATTTACAGCCATGTTCAAAGGCTCTGACAATCCCCATAAGTCCGATCTTTTTGTTGTATGCCCAGATACGTGCTTGAAGTTCTTGTTTTTTATTTGAGACTTCCTGATAGTCTGTGATATCCCCGGAAGAAGTATGATAATGTCCAAGCTCTTCGGCGAGAATACATGATTTTTCGGCATCTGTTTTTAAATTACTATTCAAGGCAATCATTCCATCGCAGTATAAAGCCTTTAGTCGTTCACTGTTAAATTTCTTATAAATGATTTCTACACCATCCTCGCAGGCTTCTGCTTCTAGCTTTTCGTAAGAAGTCATCTAAACCACCTTCCCCCACTCCAGTATATTGATTTATCGATTCGATTTTCTCTTACTCTTTACAAAATCAGCGAATTGTTTAATTTCCTCCAGTTCTTCTTCCGTATATTCCTCACCATCAAAATGGGCGGCTAAGGTCAAAGGAGAGGCTGCGACGGATGGTTCTGTGAGTCCCATCAATTCTCCAGGGGTTGTTCCAAGTGCATTTGCAAAAAGAAGAATTTTACTTTGAGGTAAATCGACTTCTCCTTTTTCAATTTTAGCGATGGATGATCGGCTGGTATAACCAGTCAATTTGGCAAGTTCCTCTTGTGACATTTCTTTTTCTTCTCTTAAGCGTTTAATATTTTGATATAGAATGTTCATACCATACTCCTCGGTTTCTTTGATGAGTTTCTACAGATTCATTTAAAGGTAGTATATCATGTACGTGAAGAAAAATCAACATTTTTTGAAAAAAGTGTTGACAAAAATTCACGTCGGTGATATGATCTTGATGTGAATAAAAATCAACAAAAAATAAAAAAGAACAAACTATAAAACATCAGAAATCTTTTTATAGAGGACTTTTTTATTAGACAGAGCAGGATTGGCTGAAGTTTAAGGAAAAAATCTATTTTTTTTGACAATCTTGATGAATTAAAATCAACAAAAGCAATGATTTTTATTCGAGAGAAAGATAGAAAGAAGGTGAGGAGACAAATTAAGAAGACAGATCGTATAGAGCAGAGCGCCCCGCTCTTTTCAATCGCGTGGCTTTTCTGCTCATACGGGTTAGCGTCTCTAGTGTCCGTTCAGCCAGGTGCGCAAGCGCCCTGGCTGCTGTCCACTGAGACTGGGCTTTTATAGTAATTAGAGAGGTTAAGAGAATTGGAGGAAAAGAAAGATGAATACAGAGGTGATCGTCGCAATTCTCAGCCTTGTCGGAACTGCATTTGGAAGTCTGCTGGGAATTATGACAGCGAATCGTCTGACAAATTATCGAATTGAACAGTTGGAAGAAAAAGTAAAACAACATAATAACCTGGTAGAACGCATGATTAAGGTAGAAGAATCGACAAAGTCAGCACACCACAGAATCGATGAGATGATATTAGAGAAGGAGGAGTAGGAGATGAAGAAAAAGGTAGAAATTGGAACAGTGGTAAGGACATGCACTTTGATCCTTGCATTGGTCAATCAATTTCTAGAGATAGCAGGATTCTGTCCATTGCCCTTAGAACAGGAGAAGGTTTACGAGACGTTGACAGGAATTTTTACCGCAGCAGCTTCCCTCTGTGCATGGTGGAAAAATAATAGTTTTTCACAGGAGGCACTCATGGCAGATGAATGGCTGAGAGAAGAGAAAGAAGAAAAGAGAGAGAAGAAGGAGACGGGAAAGGGGGACGTATAAGAATGAAGAAAAAAATATTGCTGATTGCAGGACATGGAGAAGGAGATCCAGGAGCAGTCTCGAAATGGGGACAGGAGGCAGATCTTGCAAGAGATCTTTTAAAAAGAATTCCGAAATATCTCAATGTTTCTGTCTTAAACGCGGAACTGTATGATACCGCGAAGGATTGCTACCAACAGACAAAAAAAGGAACGGGACCAGACTATGGAGCATATGATTTTATCCTGGAAATTCATTTTAATGCAAAACAGAAAAAAGATGAAGAGGGAGACGGAAGTTTTACCGGAACAGGCGGATATGTACAAAAAGGAGCAGATACTGAGATTGCACAAGCAATGATCCAGGAATTAGTAGCGCTGGGATTTCAGAAATGGTGTCTCTGCACAACGGAAGAACTTTGCAATTGCAATGCGGCATGGAGGGCAAAAACCCCATATTTTTTGTTGGAAACAGCATTTTTGGATGACGGAGATGACATGAGATTCTATAGCCGCCACAAAGAAAAAATTGCAAAGGCGATTGCAGAAGTTTTGAATGAAAAAGTGGGAGGAGAAAGACAGCAGGATCATCCAGAAAGAGGGGATCACATTTATCGTGTGCAATGTGGAGCTTTTTTGAGGAGAGAAAATGCAGAAGCATTCAAAAAACAACTAGAAGAAGCTGGTTTTCCAACTGTGATTGTAGTGGCAAAAAGCCAGTAAAAGAAAGAATTTTAGGACAAGAAAAAAGGAGATTCGTATGAACAAACAAAAAAATCAAAAAACAGAAGGTATCATTTTACAAGAAGAAAATCAAGAAGGAGAAGAAGAAATCATGAAAGAAACGACGAAAGAAATAAGGATGTTCGATGATGTTTATGACACAGAACATGTGAAAGAGACTATGGCATGTGTGGAAGTCGTAGAAAAAAGAACCGCATGCCAAAAAGTATTTGAAAATGCCGATCACTCTTTTACCGCGGCGGTTTATCCAAAGGCGGTTCATTACTTCGAAGATGGTGTGTGGAAAGAGATTGACAACACTTTGGAAGAAGAGGAGGAGTTCGAGGAATCGGAAAATACAAAAAGTTTCAAAAGTAACTCAGAAAACTCAGAAAAGAAAGAGACTGCGCAGATGGATGTGCAGAGAGAAGGAGGATGGAAAAAGAAAAGCGGAAATGTCAAGGTCACACTCTTTCATCACGCAAAAGAAAACAAAACGATCCGGATTCAAAAAGAAAACGCGATGGTAGAGTGGGGGTTAAAAGGTGCCTCGAAAGTGAAAGGGATGCTGGAGGAAAGCAAAGAAGCCGGTGAAAACGACGACCCGATGACACTGAGGCGTTTTACAAACGCAGTCCGTTATGGGGAAGTGTTGCCGGGGGTGGATTTCCAGTGCCTGTTGGTGGGCGATGAGGTAAAAGATAACCTTATCCTGAAATCGAAGGATACACCGCATACCTTTACGTTTTGCTACCGTGTGAAAAAGCTGCATCCGGTGATGCAGAGCAGAAAGATCGTCTTCTTAAATGAAAAAGAAGAAACCGTATTCTGCGTGGACGCACCGTTTATGCGCGATGCGAAAGGAGCGCTCTCACAGGCATTGACCTTAGCATTACAGCAGGGAAAAAACGAAGAGGAATGGGAGATGACCGTACATGCCGATGAGGGATGGCTGAAAGAGGAAAGTCGTGCTTATCCGATTGTGATTGACCCCACGACAAGTTCGCCGGTAAGCTTTGAACAGGTTCATGCCAATGTCGTATCGGCGGTGGAACCGACGGTGATCGACGGGCAAAATGCCTACCTGGTTTTAGACGGCGGAAGCAACGTGCGAAGAGCCTTCTTGAAATTTCAGCTTCCGCAATTAAATCCAGGAGATATGGTCATCAACGCGCAGATGATGGTAGTCAGCTTTAAAAATGATCCGCTGCAAGAAGAGATCACTTTATTGCGACGCCTGGAACTCCACCGTGTCTTGCAGGATTGGGAACCGTCCAATACGTGTTGGAACAACAAACCGATCTATGAAGAACAGATTCTGGATACGTACCAGTATATTGAGGATGATCCAAAGTTTCTCACCTTCGGCATCACAGATCTGGTGAAGGACTGGTATGAAAATGGCAAAAATTACGGTGTGATGCTGAAAAAAGCACACGAGACAGAAGAGCGCAATCTTTGGCTGTTAGGCGCTGGAACCCATGAGGGAATTTCCGAGCTGCGCCCGCAGATTCTGGTGACGTATGTCAGCTATTCCGGATTAGAGGGATATTGGACGTACCACAGCCAGAGCGTGGGAAGAGCCGGGACCGTACATATCAATGATTACAACGGCAACTTAGTCTATGTCCATCCGGTACTCTCCATGAGTGGAAACCGAATGCCGGTCAACGTGAATCTGGTCTACAACAATACGGAGTATCAGAAAACGATCGGCTATGGATTGGGCTTTCGCCTGAATTATCACCAGACGATCGAGAAAGTGAAGATTGGAACCACCGATTACTACCGCCATATCGATGGAGATGGAACTGCACACTATTTTTATGAAGACAAAAAGAAAAACGTGTGGAAAGACGAGTCCAACACCGAGCTGACCTTGGAGTTTGGCACGACCGATGACGATGCTTTTCGGATCAAAGACAAAGAAAACGGGCGGCTCATCTTTCACAAAGCAGGTTATCTGGTGCAAATCAAAGACCGCAATGAAAATGCTTTAAAGATTACGTGGACGGACAACAAGATCACAAAGCTGGAGGATGGCGCCGGAAGAGTGACGACACTTGCCTACAACGCGGATGGCTTGCTTGCCTCGGTCACCGACCCGGTAAACCGCGTGAAGTCCTTTGCCTATGATGCGAAAAAGCAGCTGACTACCATCACAGATGTGGACGGGGAAGTGATGAATCTCTCTTACGCAACGATTGCAGGACTTCTAAATGGCGTGAAAAATGTCGATGACTATCAGGTAAAATACGCTTACACCGGCGGAAATCCGCGCCGTATCCGAAGAGTCTGCGAGTATGCCGGGACGGAACGCGGCAATGCGCTCAATATGGTGTATGGCAATAATAAGACGAAATTCACAGATGACCGTGGGAAGATGGAGTGTTATTTCTTCAACAACAGCGGAAACACGGTGAGTGTGCAGGATGACAAAGGGTATGCCATGGCATGGAAATTCAATCAGGACGGCAATCACGTAAACCAGTTAGATAATCAGACAAAAATGCAGCTTGCCACCGCACAGCTCTTACAGGATCCCTGCGGAAAGACCGGAATCGGAACGATCTGGAAAGGAAGCAGCAATGCCGGCACCGTGACGGTGAGCGCCAACACCGACGCGGCGCAGACGAAGACGGGAGATCGGTGCCTGAAGATTGCCTCTACCGCATCGACCGGAGTAGGCAGATGTTATCAGACCGTCAGCATCCCAGCGGGAAGAAGCTTTACCTTCTCCGCCTATGTAAAAATGGACGTGGAAGAACTCGGCAGTGTGGGCGGATGTTATCTCAGCTTATACTACACCGACAAAGACGGAAAACAGCAGACGGCGAACAATAAGCGCATTGAGACAACCGGAGGTACTTGGAAGCTTCTGTCCCTGCCGTTTACACTTCCCTCCGATGCTTCCTCCCAGACCGTAACCTGCAACGTGGTTCTGCGAAACCTCAAAGGAACGGTGTATCTCGATGATCTTCAGGTCGAATGGGGCTTGAATCCAAACCGCCACAACTTCATCAGCAACGGAGATCTGACCTATGACCATTTGGATCTGTTTACGAGAGAAGATTCCGACGACGGAGACAAGATCGTCACGACCGGAACCGAGACGGAGCTGCCCGTGACCGGACTTGCCAAGGTGGGCAAGGCGATGGCAACCGTTTATACCGGACCGGGAACCACCTACGAAAAGCTGATTGATGTGTGGAAAGACAATCCGCTGGAGATCATTAACTGGGTCAACGGAAAAGACGGAGCGATCTGGTATCGCGTCCGCACGCAGTGGGAGGACACGTCCGATGAGAAAAACACCGGTTATATCCATGCCGATGATATCGAGTTTTTCCTCGCCGGAGGAAATGGCGTGCGCATGGGAACACTCGCCTTTGACAACATCACCGTCTATGTAGGAGCGGGAAGCGAGTATGCCGTGGAGGCAACTCCATCCAAGGATACGCAGATGGTCATCAAAGACACGGCGCTGGATCCGAGTGGAAACGAGTGGCATCATGTCCGCTTCCAGTACGGCACAGAGTGGTACGGCGGCTATGTACCGGCAAACAAGGTTGCTGACAACTGCACCAATGCAGCAAGCGTCAAGGCAGCCGCTCAGACCAACGCGTATTACTATCCGGATACGAATTATGGAATTGTGCGTATCATCGAGGAAGGAGAGACCGTGCCGATCCGAGGAACATACATCGATGAGACGGGAAGCACCTGGTATCTGATTCCAAGTTTTCTGTCGAACCAGAACGCAACGATGGGCTATGCAAGGGCAGATGCTTTCACCGTGGTGACGGAGCCAAGCTTTGCCTTAACCAACACCGAGATGATTGCGAGCGGAAACGGCAATCTAAACGGCAGAGTGTATAAGATCGTGGGTGACCCTTTCCGTGACAAGAAACTGACACAAACCTTAGAGATCTCAGGAAAAAAAGGAGACTGTTATCTCGTAAACGCCTGGGGAAAAGGAAGAACCGTGCCGCTGACAAGAACGTACCGTAAATTCGGGGTAGAGGTTGTTTTTGTCGGTCCAGAAGGGGCAGACGGAAGTGCAGGTGCACGCGAAGTCCATACCAGCAACTTCGGAGCCGATACGAGAGAGTGGCAATCCCTGTGCGATGCGGTGGTGGCAAAAGCAGACTATGAAAAGATCGAAGTTTCTTACGTTTACTGCCACAATGCGAATATCGCTTATTTTGACGGGCTGTCTCTGTACAGAGAACAGTATGGCGCAAGTTATACGTATGACGATAAGGGCAACGTGATCTCCGTGACCGACGCGGACGGAAAGAGCAGAAAGTTTGAATATAATGACAACGATGATCTGATCAGCATGACGGACGTCAGAGGAAAGAACTTCAAGTATACGTATGACTCGAAACACAACATTACCAAGGCTACTTCTGCGGCAAACAGGATCTATCATTTTGCGTATGACACTTACGGAAATATCACTGAGCAGAAGACTGCCGATGCAAGCGACAGCACTTCCTACATGAAGATCAGCAAAACGTACACAACCGATGGAAACTATCCTCTGAAAGCAACGGATGCACTGGGAAATGTGACGAATTATGAGTGGATGACCCAGCGAGGGGTTTTGAATTCCATGACCAACGCAAAAGGTTCCCAGACCTTCTACCGCTATGACAAT